>CAMQBR010000003.1 GCA_946999045.1 uncultured Prevotella sp. | reverse complement strand
CATAAAATAAATGCCAGACCAAGAAAAAAGTTGGGATTCAGAACGCCACTTGAGATCTTTTACTTAAATTTGCAAACGTAGTTGCATTTTGAAGTTGAATCTACGCTCTACTTTTTATCATATGCGCTGCTTAACGTTACATTCTTTTTATGTATCTTTGCAAATTGTTAGTTGTGTGTCAAAGAAAATCACACACAAAGACTATATGTATTTTGTGTGGATTAATTTTATATGCACTAACATCAGGAGAGAATAATATTTTAATCATTCATTTATCTATCAATGAAAAAATATAGATTAGTAGACAACACTATAGGTTGGGTGGCTTTTATTGTAGCTGCCATTACTTACTGCCTTACAGTGGAGCCGACAGCCAGTTTTTGGGACTGCCCTGAGTTTATTACAACAGGTTACAGATTAGAAGTTGGGCATCCCCCAGGGGCACCTTTCTTTATGCTTACAGCTAATCTCTTCACTCACTTTACCAGCGATTCAAGCAAAGTTGCGGTAATGATTAACATTATGAGTGCGCTTTTGAGTGCGGTTACGGTGCTTTTCTTGTTTTGGACTATCACACACCTTACACGCAAACTTATTTTGAAAGATTGGAGCGAGTTAACAACGAGCAAGCTTATTGCTATTGAGACATCAGGCTTAGTAGGTTCACTAATATATTGTTTTAGTGATACCGCATGGTTCTCAGCTGTTGAAGGTGAGGTATATGCGTATTCATCAGCCTTTACAGCGATGGTATTCTGGCTCATCTTGAAGTGGGAAGATCACGCTGACGAGCCACACAGTGACCGCTGGTTACTGCTCATCCTGTACATGACAGGCCTCTCTATCGGTGTACACCTATTAAATTTATTGTGCATTCCAGCCATTGTCTTGGTATTTGTTTATCGCAAGTTCCCCAACATTGAGGTAAAAGGATCGCTTATAGCCCTTGTAGTATCGTTTGTCGTTGTGGCAGCTGTACTATATGGTATCATCCCAGGCATTATAACCGTAGGAGGATGGTTTGAGCTTCTGTTTGTTAACGTGTTGGGTATGCCTTTTAATACGGGTACTATTATCTATATTATCTTATTGATAACTACCGTTATTTGGGCTATTTACGAAAGTTATGTATATAAACATGTCATGCGTACCAACGTAGCTTTTACTCTGTCTGTGGCTTTATTGGGTATTCCGTTCTATGGTTATGGTGTATTTGCCGTTGTTATTGGCATTATTGTATTAGCCATATTGTGGTTTGTACTCAACTATCATCACAAGGAAGGTAAACAAAAAATAGCATTAGTGAGTGCTCGTATCAAAAATACAGCATTGTTAGGTATGCTTATGTTGATGATAGGATACTCAAGTTATGCACTTATCGTGATACGTTCTTCTGCCAATCCCCCTATGGATCAGAACTCACCCGAAGACATCTTTACATTGGGTAAATACCTTAGTCGTGATCAATATGGCAATCGCCCACTGCTTTACGGTCAGGCTTATACATCACAAGTAAAGCTTAATGTTGAGGGCGACCAGTGTGTACCCAGCATGACAGAGGGCGAACCTATCTATGCTCGTAAGGAAAAAGCAAGCAAGAACGAGAAAGATCAATACTTTATTGTTACGCATAATTCACAATACGAGTATGCACAAAACATGATATTTCCACGAATGTATAGTCCGCAATACGCACAGGCATACGAAAATTGGTTAGGTGGCGTAGAGGGAACACAGGTTCCATACGACCGTTGTGGCGAGAATATTATGGTAAAAGTTCCTTCACAATGGGATAATATTCGCTTCTTCCTCAGCTATCAGTGCAACTTTATGTATTGGCGATACTTTATGTGGAACTTCTGTGGACGTCAAAATAGCATACAGGGCAATGGAGAAATAGAACATGGCAACTGGATTACGGGTATACCTTTTATAGATAATGCACGACTGGGCGACCAAAGTAAGTTACCTGATGAACTAAAGAACGACAAAGGACATAACGTATATTATATGTTGCCATTGCTTTTAGGTGTTATTGGCTTGTTTTGGCAGGCATGGAGAGGACAACGTGGTATTAGACAATTTTGGGTCGTATTCTTCCTTTTCTTCATGACAGGATTGGCTATTGTAATATATTTGAATCAGACACCTATGCAACCACGTGAGCGTGATTACTCATACGCAGGTTCATTCTATGCTTTCTCTATTTGGTGTGGTATCGGTGTTGCTGCCATCATTGACCTTATTAAGCGTAAGCTGAAAGTTAATGAAACAGTTTTGGCTGCCATTGCAGGTATTTTATGCTTGTTAGTTCCTATACAGATGGCAAGTCAAAACTGGGATGATCATGACAGAAGTGGCAGGTATACTTGTAGGGATTTCGGACAGAATTATCTCAATACACTACAAGATAAAGGCAATCCTATCATCTTTACTAATGGCGATAACGACACCTTCCCATTGTGGTACAACCAAGATGTAGAGGGAGTTCGTACAGATGCACGTGTATGTAACTTGAGTTATTTGCAAACCGATTGGTACATTGATCAGATGAAACGTCCTGCTTACAATTCTCCTTCGCTGCCTATCACATGGCCTCGATTAGATTATTGTGCAGGAACCAATGAGTATGTTCCTATTGACCCAAGTGCTAAGAAACAGATATTGGCTGCTTATCAGCAAAATCCAGATGCAGCCAAGCGTCAGTTTGGTAATGAACCTTTTGAACTGAAGAATGTTTTGAAGTACTGGATGCGTTCTAAAGACCCAAGTATGCACTTTATTCCTACCGACACCTTATACATTACTATCGACAAGGCTGCCGTAAGAAAGAGTGGTATGCTCTTGGCTTCTGATACCATTCCTGATAAGATGGTTATCTCGTTAGCTGGCAAAAGTGCATTGTACAAGGGTAATATGATGATGCTTGAGATGTTGGCATATGCTAATTGGTCACGACCTATCTATGTTGCTTTAACCGTTGGTTCGGATAACTATATGAACCTTGGCGACAACTTTATATGTGAAGGTTTAGCTAACCGCATCACTCCGTTTACCACCAATGTGCCTTGGCGCAAAAGTATTGATACAGAGAAGATGTACAACAATTTGATGTATCGTTATAAATACGGTGGACTTGAGACACCTGGACTGTATATTGACGAGACAGTGAAGAGTATGTGTCAAACGCATCGTAGGCTGTTTGGACAGTTAGCTTTACAACTCATTCAAGAGGGACAACGCAGTAAAGCAACTAAGGTTTTAGCTAAAGCAGAAAAAGTGATACCTGAATATAACCTGCCTTACAATTGGCGTGATGGTTCTATGGATATTGCCAAAGCCTATATTTTATTAGGTAAATTTGCTAAAGCCAAAAACATTTTACAAAAGTTGTGGACAAACAACGAGCAGTATCTTAACTTTTATTTGTCGTTGAATGATGATTTATTCTTCTCATCTCAAAGTAATTGTATGCTTTACTTACAACTCATGATGGAGATCAATGAAATAACTAAATTATATGATAAGACTTTGAGTGTTAAGCAAGCGAAGGAGATGAACTCATTGTTTAGACGCTACACCAGTAGAGGCGGCAGAACGCAATAATATACAATGTGAAATGTGAAAATGTAAATTCTATAAATTCATATTTTTATATTTCACATTATCGGCTGGTTTCATAAATTACCACCGTATATATATAGTAAGTTAAATCTATGGAATACGTTTTGTTATCTTTTGGCTTCTTTTTGAATCAAAAAAATCTAACAAAACTAATTTATAGAACCAGCCTGTAATAATTATTCGCCCCTTACAGAGAATTATACCTACAATTGAAGAGGGATATAGATTAAAAACATAGGGGGTGTCTTACGGTATTTTATATAGCCCTTTCAAGGTTATAAAGCATAAAAAAGATGTTTATAGAGCAACCTGCTAAATGGTTAAGGTGGTTATATCCTAACGCTTTATGGCGAATGGATAAGAATGAGAAAGCGGTTTATCTTACCTTTGATGATGGACCGCTACCACAATCTACCCCTTTTATCCTTGATACACTTGCTCAATTCAATGCAAAAGCAACCTTTTTTATGGTGGGTGAAAATGTATTGCGTTACCATGACTTATACAACCGCATTGTGTTAGAAGGGCATCAAGTAGGTAATCATACGTTCAACCATATTGGGGCACTCAGACACTGGGCTTTAACTTACAGCATCAATACCGAGAAAGCCAACCAGTTAATACACTCTCACTTGTTTCGTCCGCCACATGGCTGGATGCGTTGGTCTGTATATTGGTGGTTATCAAGAAGATATAAGATAGTAATGTGGGATGTTGTTACGCGCGATTACTCTAAATGGCTTACAGGGAAAGATGTTGTGAGGAACGTAAAACGATACTCACGCAATGGGTCAATCATTACTTTTCATGATTCACTTAAAAGCATTGACAAACTAAAATATGCACTGCCGAGGGCTTTACAATGGCTACAAAACCAAGGATATGAATTTAGAACTTTCGAATAACATAAAAGCCAAGGCTAAAAGTCTTGGCTTTTTTACTTGCGGCATAGCTGAGGCTAAGCCTGTAGATGATGTTACAGCTCAACGAGTGAAGTCATGGATTGATAAAAAGATGTATGCCGACATGAACTACATGAGCAATAATTTAGAAAAGAGATTAGATCCTCGTTTGCTTGTTCCTGGTGTGAAAAGCATTGTTTCGGTAGCTCTTAACTATGCCCCAGCACAATATATTCCAGAAAGTGAATGGCAGTTTGCTGCGTATGCCTACGGACAAGATTATCATGAAGTAGTTAAGAACAAGTTACGTGCTTTGGCTTTATCTTTTGGTTTTGAAGAAATTAAAATGTCAGCTTTTCCGTCTGTTTCTACTGATCATGTTCATTTTAGGGTATTTTGCGATACGGCTCCAGTGTTGGAACGTTATTGGGCTACACAAGCTGGATTAGGATTTATAGGAAAAAATCAGCAACTCATCATTCCAAAGGCTGGAAGTATGTTCTTTTTAGGTGAGCTCTTCCTTGATATTACTCTTGAATATGATATGCCTATGCAACGCTTTTGTGGCAGATGTACTGCCTGTATAGATGCATGTCCATCGGGGGCATTGAGTAAGGATAATTCGTTGGATGCCAACAAATGTCTTTCGTATCAAACAATTGAAAACCGAGGAGAGATAACCGATGAGGTAGCTGAGCAAATGGGAAATACTGTTTATGGATGCGATAAATGCTTACAAGCGTGTCCGTGGAATCGTTTTTCTCATCCTACCAATGTAGAAGAGTTTGCTCCGAAGCCCGAGTTCTTATCCATGACAAAGAAACAATGGCTTAATCTTTCAGAAGAAGATTATCACCGTATATTTAAGGGCAGTGCAGTAAAACGTGCTAAATATTGTGGACTAATGCGAAACATAATGGCAATAGCTAAGAATGAAACAAAGAAAATAGTGAGTGAAAGCAACAAAGGGCGGAATAGGAGTTAAGAAGAAAAGAAGATCTACTCTCATGTCCGTAAACTCCCAAATAGTCCTCTGTTAACTTCTAATAACTTCTTTTCCGTAGTAACATAAATAATACGATAAATAGCAAGCATCCATCCATCCCTGCAACGGGGAAAAGTATTATAGCTTACTTTATCACTTTGAGTCGAGCAAACTTTAGTAAGAGTTGCTTAGAACCTACATTATTAAATAAAACCGTGGCTTTGGCATTTTCGCCATTTCCCTCAATTTTGAGAATGGTACCGACACCAAAACGCTGATGCTCAACTGTACAACCTTCATATAAGGATAACCCTATGGGTAATAAAGTGGAAGAAGCCAAAGTTTGCTTGGCTGATTGGTCTGAAAAAAGATTATCGCTTCTGTCGTTACCAAAAGAGCGACCTCCATTAGTTATGGCGCGCTCTACTCGTTTAAGATTGCCACCAGCTTGTTGTAAACGTTGCTTAAAGGAAGATGAAAAAGGATTGACAGCTCTTTCAGCACATTGAGGAGATGTAATCTTTGGTTTGACATCAGCTTTGAACTGACTGGCTACAGGTCTAGAATTTTGCATTCGATCGCTATATTGAGTATAGTCATCACCTCTAAATCTGAAACCTTGATAAGGCATATTAGATGAATATTCCGTTATATTATCTTCGGCTTCAATATCAAGATAGCGAGCATCAATATCTTTGATAAAACGACTAGGTGTATCAAATTCCATTTTTCCATACCGCCAACGATTCTTTGCAGCCGTTAATATACAGTGTTTTTCAGCACGAGTAATAGCCACATACAACAATCTGCGTTCCTCTTCTAACTCACGCATCGATTGGGATAGCGGACTTGGAAAAATATTTTCTTCCAATCCAACAATAAAAACCGTAGGAAACTCCAATCCTTTGGCAGCATGAACAGTCATCAACGAAACTTTACTTTCATTACCATCATCACTATCTAAATCGGTAAGCAAAGCTACATTTTGCAAATAATCAGTTAGATAGATTTCTTTTTCGTTGCCTTCTTCTTTCTTTCCATCCACAAAGTCTTGTAATCCCCCCAAAAGCTCATTAACATTCTCTTGCCGAGCCAACGCTTCTGGGTCGCTAATAGCGTAAATATCTTTGATAAGACCACTGGTCTTCATAATTTCGCGCCCTAACTCGTAAGCGTCTGTTTGTGAAGATTTTAAGATATATCCTTCAATTAAATCCTTAAAAGTTTGAACCTTGTTGAGCGTACTCTTGCTAACTGTAGTCAAGTAAGATGAAGGCTGTGATATAACTTGCCAAAAACTTACACCATGTTTTTGGGCAGACGCTGTTATCTTTTGTAAAGTCGTATTACCAATGCCACGTATTGGATAATTAATAATACGCTTAAAAGCCTCTTCATCATCAGGATTGACCACCAATCTAAAATAAGCTATTATATCCTTTATCTCTTTGCGCTGATAAAAACTCAATCCACCATAAATGCGATAAGGAATATTTTGTTTGCGCATTTCTTCCTCAAAACTTCTACTTTGCGCATTAGTTCTGTACAAAATAGCAAAATCGCTATAAGCAGCCTCTTCCTGTCGCATAATATTCTTGAGGTCTTTGCATACCACCATAGCTTCTTCTTTATCCGAATAGACAGGCTTAAAAACGAGTTTATCGCCTTCATCGTTTTTACTATAAACATCCTTTGGTATCTGTCGTTCGTTATGTTTTATCAAACTATTAGCCGCTTGTACAATGCGCTGAGTAGAACGATAGTTCTGTTCCAGTTTAAATATTTTTGCACTCTTATATATCTTTTGAAAATCAAGAATATTATCTATGTTGGCACCTCTAAATCCATAGATACTTTGAGCATCATCACCCACTACACAGATGTGTGGACAATCTTTGGTTAGTAACCAGATAACACGTTGCTGAGCAAAATTAGTATCTTGATACTCATCTACCAATACATAGTTATACCGTTCGGCATACTTCTTTCTAATGTCCTCATGATTCATAAATAGCTGATAGGTAAGTACCAATAGGTCATCAAAGTCCATGGCATTGGCTTTGCGACAGCGTTCTACATACACATTATAAACATTATATAACTGTGGTCGCCGACTATTCTTATCATATTTCATCTGCTCGGGATTAGCAGCGTATGCTTGAGGAGAAATTAGTTGGTTCTTTGCATTACTGATAACAGCATGCACGGCAGTGGGTCTATATATTTTATCATCTAAACCTAACTCCTTGATAATAGCCTTAAGCAACGAACGAGAGTCTGATTCATCATAAATGGTAAATCCTGACTGATATCCAACAGCTGCAGCTTCCACACGCAAGATACGATAGAAGATAGAATGGAAAGTACCCATTTGGATGCTTCGAGCAGTTTCGAAACCCACAAGT
This sequence comes from uncultured Prevotella sp., assembly GCA_946999045.1. Lineage (GTDB taxonomy): Bacteria > Bacteroidota > Bacteroidia > Bacteroidales > Bacteroidaceae > Prevotella. Next base: position 74,521 of record CAMQBR010000003.1, on the reverse strand, counting down.
TGACCAATACGTTCTTTCATTTCATTAGCAGCCTTGTTGGTAAAGGTCAATGCCAAGATACTCCAAGGTATCATTCCTTGCTGTATGAGATAAGCTATTTTGTAAGTAAGCACACGAGTTTTACCAGAGCCTGCACCTGCAATAACAAGTTGAGGCCCATCTGTATAAGTAACAGATTGTTGCTGACTTCTGTTTAATTGTCCAAGTAAGTTATTCATTTTTTCTTATAATGATATATGCCTCCCTTCGTGGTATTGGGATTAATGTCTTCACCTTCACGTGGAAAAACTGGCATAAATTTCATTTCAGCTTCTATTTTGCGCTGACGCTGTCGCATATATGAACTGGGAAATCGACTATTAAAACGCCTTGGGTTAGGTAATGTGGCAGCTATCAACGCACAATCGGAACGCGATAACTCGCTAGCAGTTTTATCAAAATGATATTTAGCAACAGCCTCTACCCCATAAATCATATCCCCCATTTCAATGGAATTAAGGTACACTTCCATAATACGTTGCTTGCTCCACATCAGCTCTATTAGGAACGTAAAGTACACCTCAAAGCCCTTTCGCACCCACGATCGTCCAGGCCAAAGAAACACATTCTTAGCAGTTTGCTGCGAAATGGTACTGGCTCCATGTTTCTTTCCCTTTTTACTCATATTATGAATGGCAGCCCTTTCTATGGCATCCAAGTCAAATCCATGATGCAACAAAAAGCGTTGGTCTTCGCTTGCCATGACTGCCACAGGCATGTGAGGAGAAATATCCGCTAGAGAAACCCAATCGTGGTGCATCTCTAATCTACCTTCTTGCAGACATCTTATCAACATGAGCGGTGTAACATACACAGGCAAAAAGCGAAATGCCACTACTACCAAAATAGAAAAGGCTATAAAGAGAACTATAACCTCACGAAGAATGCGTAAGAACTTTTTCATAATAAAAAGGGATACCAATTGGGATAGCCCCCACCTTGTTGTGGTATTGGTTATAACTTACTTTAGAGCTCCAGCATTGGCTTTGGCAACCATTTCTGGACTTGCATAGAGATAAACCTCTACTCTGCGATTCTGTTGACGACCAGCTTTGGTACTATTATCTGCAACAGGAGAAGAACTACCCATACCTTTAACGTTTTGAAACCGAGCAGCTGATACTCCACAACTCGTTAAATAGTTAACAACACTCTGTGCACGACTATTACTTAATGGTACATTAATACCATCATTACCTGTAGCATCAGTATGTCCTAAGATGTCTACATAACAATCCTTGTTAGTATTCAGTACCTTAGAAAATTTAGCCAATTCGTTTTTGCTTGATGCACTTAATGTAGCTTTGCTTGATGCAAATAAAATGCCACTATCAAATGTTACCTTAACAGCCTTCAGGCCGTTCTTATCTGTAACCTCTTCTACCTTTGCATTATCCATCTGTGCTGCAGTTTCACGAGTTACCTTGTCCATATGATGACCGATAATAGCACCTGCACTGGCACCTACAGTTCCACCAATGGCAGCTCCTACACCTGTATTACCTGCTATTTTTCCAATAATGGCTCCTAATATAGCACCACCACCAGCACCTGCCAATACACCTGTTCCTTGTTTAGTTTCGCAACTAAACATTGTTAAAAGGCATATTACCAGCGTTAATAATTTAAATTTCTTCATAATCTTAGTCATTACAATTATTTACCTGTTTGCTGATTATTATTGCAAAGATAATTGTTTTTTACATGAATATATCAATATATCAACATTTTTTTTTAATTTTGCCTTGCATTTAAGCAATCGTTAAAGCTATTTATAAGTACGATTTTTGTTCTTCTTAAAACGTTAAATAAAGAAAGTAAAAAATATAAATATATCAAATACAACATGGCAAAAGAACTAAAAGAGCTAACCAAACGCTCAGAGAATTATAGTCAGTGGTACAACGATTTAATTGTGAAAGCCGATTTAGCCGAACAATCTGCAGTTCGTGGCTGTATGGTTATCAAACCTTACGGCTATGCTATTTGGGAGAAAATGCAACAACAGTTGGACAAAATGTTCAAAGAAACAGGTGCTCAAAACGCTTACTTTCCCTTACTTATCCCTAAATCTTTTTTAAGTCGTGAGGCTGAACATGTTAAAGGATTTGCAAAAGAGTGCGCTGTGGTTACACATTATCGCTTGAAAGCATCAGAAGACAGTAACTGTGTAGAGGTTGACCCAACAGCAAAGTTAGATGAAGAACTAATTATTCGTCCTACATCTGAAACTATTATCTGGAATACATATAAGAATTGGATTAAGTCATGGCGCGATCTGCCTTTGATGTGCAACCAATGGTGTAACGTAATGCGCTGGGAAATGCGAACACGTCCGTTCTTAAGAACATCTGAATTCTTATGGCAAGAGGGTCATACCGCACACGCTACTCGCAAAGAAGCTGAGGCTGAAGCACAAAAGATGATAAAGGTTTATGCCGACTTTGCCGAGAAATGGATGGCTGTTCCTGTTATTCAAGGTGTAAAGAGTGAAACAGAACGATTTGCTGGCGCACTGAATACTTACACCATTGAAGCCATGATGCAAGACGGAAAGGCTTTGCAAAGTGGTACAAGCCACTTCCTTGGTCAGAATTTTGCCAAGTCTTTTGACGTTACTTTTTTGAACAAAGAAAACAAACCTGAATACGTTTGGGCTACCAGTTGGGGCGTTTCCACTCGCTTGATTGGTGCGCTTATCATGACTCACTCTGATGATAATGGCTTGGTTTTGCCTCCAAAATTGGCTCCAATACAGGTCGTTATCATTCCTATTTGCAAGAATGAGGAGCAACTCAAAGCCATAGTTGATAAGTTACAGCCTACTATTGATGACTTAAGAAATAAGGGTATCACGGTTAAATTTGATGATAATAACAACAAACGACCAGGATATAAGTTTGCTGATTACGAGCTAAAGGGGATTCCTGTACGCTTGGTTATGGGCGGACGCGACTTAGAAAACAATACTATTGAGGTAATGCGCCGCGATACATTGAAGAAAGAAACCATTTCAGCTGATAACTTGGTAGAGGTTATACCTCAACTTTTAGACGACATTCAAGCCAATATCTTACAAAAAGCTAAAACTTATCGTGATACTCACATATACAAATGTGATAATTATGATGAGTTTAAAGAAAAAATAAAGAGCGGAGGCTTCTTCTTATGCCCATGGGACGGAACAGAAGAAACAGAAGCGAAGATAAAAGAAGATACACAAGCAACTATTCGGTGTGTGCCATTTGGCATAGAACAAACGCCTGGTATCGACATGGTTTCGGGCAAATCTGCTAAATATAGAGTTATCATAGCGCGTAGTTATTAATGCTTCGGACTATTTTATAAATCTTTCTTTTTATTTATTTTGAAAAGCTACTAACCTAAGAATATATGAGGGAGGATGACATCCCCCCCTCATATATTCTAAACTTTAGATCTAAATGGACTGGATATTATCATTATTTACCAATACAGAATCGGTAGCACATATCGCATTGTTGTATGCTATTGTTATATCGGCAGGTGTTTTATTAGGAAAGATAAAGATAGGCGGAATATCATTAGGTGTTACCTTTGTATTGTTTGCAGGTATCGTTGCAGGACATATCGGCTTTACTGCACCTGTTAACATCCTAACATTCTTACAAGACTTTGGACTTATTCTTTTTATCTTTTGTATTGGTTTGCAAGTGGGACCAGGCTTTTTTGAGAGTTTCAAAAAAGGAGGTATTACCCTTAATTTGCTCTCTACTGCCATTATTCTGTTGAATATTGCAGTGATGTTTGTCTGCTATTTTATCTTCTTTGATACGTTGGACATAAAAAATCTGCCTATGATGGTAGGTGCATTGTCGGGAGCTGTTACCAATACGCCAGGACTTGGAGCTGCCAACGAAGCATTAAACTCTGTATTCTCTAAAGGTGATATACCACAAATTGCCAGTGGTTATGCTTGTGCTTATCCACTTGGTGTATTAGGAATTATCGGTGCAACTATTACCATTCGCTACATTTGTCGTGTCAACATGAAGGCAGAAGACGATGCACTATCACAAACTGAAGAAACTAATCCTCAATCAAAACCTTGCCAAATCAGGTTGAAAGTAAATAATGCTTATATATCTGGCAGAACATTCCTGCAGATTAAGGAATTTCTTAATCGCGATTTCGTTTGTACCCGTCTGTTACATAAGGGAGATGTTGGCATTCCTAAAGCAAATACTAAGATAGAAAAAGGCGATGAATTACTTGTTGTTTGTGCACAAGCCGATGTAGAAGCTGTACAAGCCTTTATCGGACCAACCATTGATGAACCATGGATAGAAGAGGATGTAAAGCAACCTATGGTATCAAAGAGCATTGTTATTACCAACTCTTCAATGAATGGTAAGGTTTTAGGAAAGATGCACTTGTCGGATGTATATGGTGTAAACATCACCCGTGTAATGCGTCAAGGCATGAGTCTATTTGCCAATGAGAGCTTACACCTACATGTAGGTGACCGTGTTATGGCTGTTGGAACAGAAGAAAATGTTGACCGTATAGCCGAGCTCATGGGAAACTCAATTAAGCACCTCAATATTCCTAATATTGCAACCATATTTATTGGTATCTTCCTAGGCATCATCTTTGGTAGCATCCCTATTTCCATACCTGGTATGCCTGTACCCTTGAAATTAGGTATTGCAGGCGGTCCGCTTATCATTGCCATCTTGGTTGGTCGCTATGGTTATCGCATGAAGTTGGTTACTTATACTACAACCTCTGCAAACATGATGCTGAGAGAAATTGGTTTGGTTCTTTTCTTGGCGAGTGTGGGTATCAAGGCTGGTGCAGGATTCGTTGAAACCGTTGTACAAGGCGATGGTATTAAATACGTATATACAGGTGCATTGATTACCATTATACCCATTTTAATAGTAGGAATCATTGCCCGCTTAAAGTACAAATTTAATTATTATACCATTATGGGTATGCTGGCTGGTACTTATACCGATCCACCAGCATTGGCATATGCCAATTCTGTTTGCTCACACGAAGCACCATCTGTAGGTTATTCTACCGTATATCCATTAAGTATGTTCTTAAGAATATTTACGGCACAGATGATAGTTCTCTTCTGTTGCGGATAGTGTGGTTGATTAAACTAAATATAATGTAAGCATCCAATATTAGCCGCCTTTGCTGGGTTTTCCTACTTTACTATCTTTGCCCGAAAAACTTATGTTTGTACTTAACGAAACAAATGTTTTTCGGGTTTGTTGTAACTCCCGTGGACATATATTAGTGTATTCTTCGTCTGTCACAATTGATACGCAGTAATGATTTCAATCCTTCTCATGGTGTTGTCTACGTTTTTTTCAATCGCTCCCATAACCGAATCAAATTGCTTCACTGGGAGCACTGTGGCTTTGCTGTCTATCACAAAGCAGATGGCACAGGACTGCTTGAGTTCTAAAATCATATGGGCGAGTACTGGATTCTATAAACTTCGCTGGGACGAATTGGTACTCTATATCGCCCTTGCTCTATCTCTTTCAGATACTTCTAAAGGAAAAACGAGGGCGAAATCTTTGCACATCTTGTTTTAGTCTATCTTTTCTTTAATTTTAAAGAAGGTATTCTAATTTTGTCGCCAGTTTTTACTGTTTTTTTTTCATTTACTGCTTCAATGTAACATTCCATACCAGGACCTAAATAAGTTTTACTAATCGAACTTAAAGTTTGATTCTGACGTACAGTTACAGTTTTTGCAATACCAGTAATTATATAAGCTCCTGTACGAATACGCAGATCCTTATTATAATGCGATGCACTGCTATATGTATTTGAAGACTTATCTCCATCCTCATTGTTATCAACAGACGAAGATACCTGTTTCTGATGTTCAGTAGCTTGTTGGTCTGTATAAGATGAGAATTTGGATATTTCTTCTTTTGTATCTTTCTGTTGTTTCTGAGAAGAAATGGTTGCGTATTTCTGAGAAGAAATGGTAGCATTGTTCTCTCGTACAGACGTAGATTGTCGTGATATTTCTGGGTCTGTTTTTTCAGAGGGCATACTATCAGCAAGTAAACTTGATGTTCTTTGCTTATTAGATTGCAATTGTACCATAAGATGCTTGATACGATTATCTCTTAAAGAGAATTGCTTTATTGTGTAAAGTCCGCCAAAACAAATAGATGCTAATAATAAAGCTACCAATGCAAGTAAATACTTTTGGGTGCGTTGAGTACGATGTAATATTTGCTCTAAAGCCATATTATTATCAGACATTGTCTCTTCTGATACAGGAGTTTGCGTGTTTTTTTCGTCTTCTATAGTAGAAGTTACTGATTTGCTTTCTTTTACGTCCGCCTGCAAAAGTACTATGCTTTCAGTTTGGTGCTGCTCAAGAGGTTGCTCATCGTTTGTTTCTTCAAAAGTCTTCTCTTCATTTTTAGTAGGATCTTCTTGTATAGAAGGTTCTTCATGAGATGGTTTATCTTCTTTTTTCTTTACTTCTTTCGGAGCTTGAAGTTCTTTTTCATCCACATTATCATGAACCTCTTCTGTTACAAATGCTGGTGCTTTAGGTTGTAGTTTCTCTTCTGGATGATTAACAACCTCTGTAGACAGTTGTGCTTGTTGTGCTACATATCGGTCATCAATTGCAGAGAAATCAGCATCATCGTTTACCATTACCGTCTCGAATTGTTCAAACGGAGCGTTCACTCTGTTCTTAAGAGAGGTTTCAGGTATAAAAGATATTTTATCTCTACCCTCTATAATAATACGTTCGCCCGTATTTACATCTACACTTTCGCGCGAACTTACAGATGTTACCTTAAACGTACCTAAGCCTTTAATTTTTACTTGCTTATCGCTTTTTATACCGTCTGTTATCACATCCACAAAAAGAGAGATAAAAAATTCAGCCTCTTTCTTGGTCATTTTGTTCTTTTCTACCAAGGCATTGGTTAAGTCTGTTATCTTAATCATACACCTCCTCCCTTCTTCAATTTTTCTTTTACCGAAGCTATAGGTCTAAAGTTAAGTACTAATTTAGGTGGCACCATCATTCGTTTGCCTGTTGACGGATTAACAAGAATGCGCTCTACACGCTTCTTTATCTCGAAAGTACCAAAGGTTGGGATAGCAACTTCCTCACCTTTGTCAAACTTTAACGCCATAGATTCTAACAACGTACGAACATATGTTTGAGTATTTTCTTGCGTATATCCGCAACGTTGAGCAAGTTCTGCTATAAATTCTTTATTATTCATGAGAACTAATATATATATATCTTAAACTATTTCTCCATACAAATCAAATTCTTCGGCATCGGTAATTCTTACATTATAAAAATTGCCTATGGTTAAAGGTTGTTGAGGAGAATGGATTAATACTTCTGGATCTACCTCAGGCGAACTATACTCAGAACGCCCTATATAATATTCGCCCTCCTTACTATCAATAATCACTTTGAGAGTCTGTCCTATCTTTTCTGCCTCAAGCTCAGCACTAATTTTTTGCTGCACATCCATCAATATGTCCAAGCGTTGCTGCTTTATCACTGGTGGAACGTCATCTTTATAATGCATAGCACCGTATGTACCTTCTTCTTCTGAATAAGTAAATGCACCCATTCGCTCAAAACGTGCCCAACGAACGAAATCTACAAGTTCTTCAAAATCTTGCTCTGTTTCTCCAGGAAATCCTACCAATAACGTGGTACGAATACAGATACCAGGCACTTTTTCTCTTATAGTTTTGAGCAATTTGAAAGTTTCTTGCTTGGTAACGTGCCGATGCATACGCTGTAAAACAGAATCGGAGATATGCTGTAGAGCTATATCCAGATATTTGCAAACATTCAGTTTGGTGCGCATAACGTCTAATAGCTCCAGTGGAAACTGGTTAGGATAAGCATAATGGAGTCGTATCCACTGTACTCCTTCGATATCTGACATATCCGAAATTAAATCGGCTATGTGATGATGTCCGTCTATATCAACACCATAATACGTTAATTCTTGTGCTATAACGTGAAATTCTTTAACGCCATGAGCCACCAAGTTTCTCACTTCGTTAAGGATATCATCTTTGGTACGACTTTTATGTTTGCCTGTCATAATAGGTATAGCACAGTAGGCACAATGCCTGTTACATCCTTCAGATATTTTTATATAAGCATAATGTGAAGGCGTAGTAAGATGCCTCATACCATTGCATGCGGGTATTTCTGCCTTTCCTAAATCAGCCAGAAGTTGTTTGTAATTAAATTTTCCGTAGTATTTGTCTACCTCGGGTATCTCTCTTTCTAATTCATCCTTGTATCTCTGACTGAGACATCCCATTACATATAACTTGTGGAGTTTACCCTCTTGTTTGGCTTTTACAAAATTAAGTATTGTATTGATACTTTCTTGTTTAGCTTTTTCAATAAATCCACATGTGTTTATAACAACTATCTCGCCCTCTGGCTGCTCGCTATCATGTGTACATTTGTATCCATTTGCCTCGAACTGCTTCATCAAAGTCTCACTATCAACAAGATTTTTAGAGCAGCCCATGGTAATAATGTCAATTTGATTTTTCTTCAAGACAATAAATTTCTTTTTTTTATTTTGACAATTATTTTTCGTATTGTAATAAATTCTTTTTTTTCTAACCTATATTCTTACTAAATAAGCTGTCTACAAATTCTTTTCGATTAAATAATTGTAAGTCATCCATTTGCTCACCTAATCCGATATATTTTACAGGAACCTTTAATTGATCGCTAATACCAATAACTACCCCACCTTTAGCAGTTCCGTCTAACTTGGTAATAGCCAAAGATGTAATTTGTGTAACGGCAGAAAACTGCTTTGCTTGCTCAAAAGCATTCTGCCCTGTGCTGCCATCCAATACTAACATTACTTCATCAGGTGCATCAGGAAGCACTTTTTTCATAACATCCTTTATCTTCTTCAGCTCGTTCATCAAACCTACTTTGTTGTGTAATCTACCTGCCGTATCAATTAAAACAACATCTGCACCATTAGCTTTAGCACTTTGCAGTGTATCGAATGCAACAGAAGCGGGGTCTGCTCCCATTTGTTGTTTAACTACAGGAACGCCTACACGATTGCCCCATATCATAATTTGTTCTACAGCTGCAGCTCTGTAAGTATCAGCAGCACCTAAGTATACTTTCTTTCCAGACCGTTTAAACTGATAAGCTAATTTACCTATAGTGGTGGTTTTACCTACACCATTTACTCCCACTACTAAAATAACATATGGTTTGTGTGTGGTAGGTAAATCCCAATTATCATTATCAGCAGTATTATTTTCTGCCAATAATGCAGCAATCTCTTCTCTTAAAATAGAATTCAACTCTGACGTTGACACATATTTGTCACGTCCTACTCTCTCCTCAATACGCTGTATTGTCTTCAAAGTGGTAGCTACACCTACATCTGATGTAATAAGTACCTCTTCGAGATTATCCAACACCTCGTCATCCACCTTAGATTTACCAATGATAGCACGTGAGAGCTTATCAAAAACATTTCGTTTTGTTTTTTCTAAACCCCGATCTAAAGTTTCTTTTTTCTTCTTGTTGAAGAGACCAAAAATTCCCATAATCTATATTGTATAATCATTAATATACACCCAAATGGTGTTAACTATTTGCTATCATAGCTCCATCTGCTACGACAACAAATATACCTAACTATCAATAGGGCTATTCACAATTAGGTAATACATATTGCAAAGATAGTATATTTTTTGAAAATAGTCTATAACTGACGCCATAAAATATCAAGGGTAAATTCAACTTTAAACAATAGTATTGTAACACAATCTCAATGACTTTGTACTACAATCTCTATGGAATTGTTTTGCACAAAAATATACCTACACAAAAAACACATCACAACATAAGCGGATAAATGAAACGATAACGATGCAATATGCACATAAATGTGTACCTTTGCAATATGATTTATCCACACAACTTTGAAAGTAAAATTGGTTTTAACCAAATAAGGACAATGCTCAAAAGCAACTGCCTGTCTACCATGGGTAAAGAGTTAGTTGACGCTATGTCGTTTTCTACTCATGTTGAGGAGATACGCACGTGGCTACAACAGATAAATGAACTAAGCCGAATACTGACAGAGGAGGATTATTTTCCGCTGCAATATTTCTACGATATGCGTCCCACTCTATCACACATACGCTTGGAAAATACGCATATAGAAGAGGAGGAGTTATTTCATTTGCGATGTTCTTTGCAAACAATAGCTGGTATTACCCAACTGTTACGACAGATAAAGGAAGATGCCCCTGTGGCAGATGACAACAAAGAAGAAGATGAAGAAAACCTGCCCAAGCCTACTTATCGCTACCCAACATTGCAGACATTAACAGTACAGGTGGTGCTCTATCCTAATTTATTGCAGCGCATTGACCAAATATTAGATAAGCTAGGACACATTCGCGACAACGCTTCGCCAACCTTGGCAAAAATAAGAGGCGAGCTAAAGCATACTGAAGGCAGCGTATCTCGCACGCTCAACAGCATCTTGCGGTCGGCACAAAGCGAAGGATTGGTTGACAAAGATGCGACTCCTACCTTACGTGACGGAAGATTGGTGATACCTATTGTACCCAGATTGAAGCGAAAAATAAAGGGTATTGTGCACGATGAGTCGGCTACAGGTAAAACTATATACATTGAACCTACTGAGGTGGTAGAGGCTAATAACCGTATCAGAGAGCTGGAAGCGGAAGAACGAAAGGAGGTTATCCGCATCTTGACAACACTTACCAGCCATATCCGTCCACATATCCCAGCACTATTACAATCTTACAAGATGTTAGCAAAGATTGAAGTAATATATGCCAAAAGACAGATAGCCAAGCAGATGAAAGCCATTACACCAGAGGTCATCAACCAGTCTTATATCGATTGGGTGGGGGCCGTACATCCGTTATTGAGCCAATCGTTAGAGAAACAAGGTAAAAAGGTTGTGCCATTAGACATCATGCTAACACCTCAAAAGCGAGTACTCATCATATCTGGACCGAATGCTGGTGGTAAATCGGTTTGCCTTAAGACTGCCTGTCTGTTGCAATACATGCTGCAATGCGGACTGTGTATACCTGTGAGCGAGAAGTCTAAGGCAGGTATCTTCGACAATGTAATGATAGATATTGGTGATGAGCAAAGTATTGAAAACGATTTGAGTACCTACTCGAGCCACTTGCTCAACATGAAAAACATGATGAAGGCAGCCAACAATCGCACACTCTTGCTAATAGACGAGTTTGGAACAGGCACAGAGCCGCAGATTGGTGGTGCTATTGCAGAGGCTGTGTTACAGCAGTTCTGTAACAAAAAGGCATGGGCTATCATCACAACGCATTACCAAAACCTAAAGCATTTTGCAGATAAGCATCAGGGAGTGGTCAACGGGGCTATGTTGTACGATAGACATGAGATGCGTGCGCTGTTCCAATTGGCTATCGGTCAACCTGGAAGTAGTTTTGCAATCGAAATCAGCAGGAAGATTGGTTTGCCCGAGCAGGTGATACAAGACGCTAGTAACATGGTGGGCACTAACTACATTCAGAGCGACAAGTACTTACAAGATATCGTTAGAGATAAGCGTTATTGGGAGAATAAACGTCAAACAGTGCACCAATGCGAGAAGGATTTGGAGAAAAAGATAGCTCACTACGAGGAGGATATTAAGAACTTGGAGCAAGAACGAAAAATGATTATCAAACGTGCCAAGCAACAAGTAGATGATCTTTTCAAGGAAAGCAATCGACGAATTGAGAATGCTATTCGTGAAATAAGGGAGAAACAAGCTGAGAAAGAAGCTACCCGAAAAATTCGTGAAAACCTTAAAGCATACGAGCAGGCACTGAAAGATGAGCCTGATAATGGTAAACGTGGTGTGATGAGCGATGAGGATTTTGCTAAGAAAGTAGAACAGATTAAGCAACGCAAGGAACGAAGAGAAAAGCAAAAGAACGATAAACAGGCTCAAAAACAGAAAGAACAAGACAGAAAACTACAAGGTTTAAATTGCTCAAATAAATTAGATATCATTGCTGTAGGCGACCGTGTGCGCATTATTGGCCTAACTTCTGTAGGTACGGTTCAACAGATTAACGACAACAATGCCGTGGTTATTTTTGGCGATATACGCACCAAAATGCGTATAAACCGACTGGAGCGTGCACCCAAAGAGCAAGTAAAGGAAACCTTACGAGATAGACTGGGCGGTGTAAAAGTGAACAATATCACTCGTACCACAATTGATGAGCATCGCAAAGACTTTAAGCAAGAACTGGATGTGCGTGGCATGCGTGGTGATGATGCATTGCTAGCAGTACAACATTATATCGATGATGCTGTTTTGATGGATGTAGATCAGGTTCGCATCTTGCATGGTAAGGGTAATGGAATACTACGCCAACTTATTCGACAATATCTCTCTACTGTACCTAACGTTGCCAATTATTGCGATGAGCACGTGCAATTTGGTGGTGCAGGTATTACTGTAGTGGAAATTAGATAAAGGGGAAGCCCTTAGGCATTCTTGCCCATTTGATGCATATAAGGCTGGTTCTATAAAATTAGCTTTGTTAGATTTTGAACTTACATTTTAAGCCAAAAACAGAGCAAGCCAAATACAATTAAACTTGTTTGAATTGTTGAAGCACAGCCTGTTTTCTATAAAAAGAAGCAATAACAAAACGTATTTCATAAAAATTACTAATAATATACGGTAGTAATTTATAGAACCAGCCACAACATATTATAAAAAAATATATAAAAAAAATAATTTGAGTAATTCAGCCCCCAAAAAGACGAAAAAGTATAGCGTAGGAGCTTGTCCTATGTTTTTGAATAATTCTCAAATACATAAGAGCGGTTCTATAAAAGGAGAATTAAATAATTGTGAACTATGAACAATGAAATAATTATATCACCCCTACAAGGCTCACAGCTCTCTCTTACATATCTAAGTTGGACAAAAATATCCTTTTTTATATCTCTCTTTCAGGACTTGCTTAAGTATTTTCCTTCCAAACTGTCTGTACATATTTTATATCGTAAAAATTCTTATCAATTTACTTTATTACATTTTTCAAAAACGTACTTTATAACAACATATATTTATGCAAACATTAGAACTCTTGGCACCTGCCAAAAACTTAGAATGTGGCAAAGCTGCTATCGAGCATGGAGCAGATGCGGTGTACATAGGTGCATCAAAATTTGGTGCAAGGGCATCAGCTGGCAACAGCATTAGCGATGTCTCTGAACTTTGTAAATATGCACATCAGTTTGGAGCCAAGGTTTACGTTACGGTTAATACCATTATCTACGAAAATGAAATAGAGGATACACGTGCCCTATTGCGCCAGCTGTGCAAAATAAAGGTAGATGCTTTACTGGTACAGGACATGGCAGTTTTGCAACTATTGCCAACAGATATAAAGCCTCTACCAGCGTTACATGCCAGCACACAGACCGATAATAGGTCGGCAGAAAAGGTGGATTGGTTGCAAACACTGGGCTTTAAACGTGCGGTTTTGGCACGAGAATTATCGCTAAAAGAAATAAATACTATACACAAAATGGTGCCTCACATGGAGTTAGAAGCCTTTGTACATGGCGCATTGTGCGTAAGTTATTCGGGAGTATGTTATGCTTCGCAACATTGTTTCGGCAGAAGTGCCAACAGAGGTGCTTGTGCTCAGTTTTGTAGATTAAAGTTTGATTTAATTGATGCCAACGGCAAAGAAATTCGACATCAGCAACATCTCTTGTCATTAAAAGACCTTAGTCAGATTGAATACTTGGAGGAAATGGCAGATGCAGGTGTATCTTCGTTCAAGATAGAGGGAAGATTAAAGGATATTGACTATGTAAAGAACGTGGTATCGGCTTATTCTCAAAAACTTAACGCAGTTATTAGTCATCGTAAAAACGATTACCAACGCACCTCATTGGGACAAGTAACATATATGTTTACACCTGATTTAAAGAAGACATTTAACCGAGGATACACCAATTACTTCTTGTATGACAGACAACCCGACATCTATTCTCCACTTACCCCAAAGGCTTTGGGTGAATACGTGGGCAAAGTAAAAGAGATTACTCATAACTCTTTTAGTGTAGCAGGCACAGCTTGCTTTGCCAATGGAGACGGTTTATGTTTTATCAATGATGAGGGCGAGTTAGAAGGTTTTCGCATTAACAGAGTAGAGGGCAACCGACTCTATCCTTTACATCTGCCCCAAAAACTGCATAGAGGCATGGCTTTGTATCGCAATAATGATGAAGCATTTAGTAAAATTTTATCGGGTAAGACAGCTATGCGAAAGATTCCTATCCACTTATCACTATCGGCTACACAACAGGGTTTTATGCTCAAAGCATCTGGCAAAGGCTTACAAACTGCTGAAATTCAATTTATTGCTAACAAACAGGTTGCACAAAATCCACAAAGAAATAATATTTTACGGCAATTGGGCAAGTTGGGGGGGACACCATACGTGGCGAAAAGCATCGACATTGCACAGGATACAGACAACTATTTTATTCCTTCGAGCATGTTAGCCGATTGGCGCAGACAGGTTATTGACAAGTTACAAATAGCCCTACCCCAGCAGATTTCAGTACAGATGGATGCTCGTCGCAATGACAAGTGTAATAAAAAAAATATAAAAAAGTTAACTTGGCAGCCCGAATACAAAAAGTTTCCGTACATTTACAACATCGCTAACTCAGTTGCCCAATCGTTCTATCAGCAACAAGGACTTAAAAATACGCATTCAGCCTACGAGGTAATCAGCAGTAAGAAGGCTAACCAATATGCTAACCAGTCGGTCTTATTGATGTCGTGCCGTCATTGCCTTCGTTACAGCTTAGGCTATTGCATACGACGAGGAGGCAAAAAGCCAACATGGAAAGAACCATTAATTCTTCGTTTGGGTGATGGTAGGACGTTTAGACTGGAGTTTAAGTGCGATGAATGTCAAATGAATATCTATACTAATGAATAAAATTAAACTACATCTTCAACAATGTGTGGCGCATTATAACATCCCTCAT
Source organism: uncultured Prevotella sp. (assembly GCA_946999045.1). Classification (GTDB taxonomy): domain Bacteria; phylum Bacteroidota; class Bacteroidia; order Bacteroidales; family Bacteroidaceae; genus Prevotella. The sequence goes on along the minus strand of CAMQBR010000003.1, from coordinate 59,364 downwards.
ACAGCTTATTTGTGGTTGATAATGGTAATGCTGCTAATGGGTTGCTATCATAAGTCAACACATCATTCAGATGCCATGCTGCCTATTAGCAGGGCTCAAATAGATTCATTACACTTTTATTCATCGCATCATTACACTAACAACTACAATTTTGTGGTGAAAAGCGATTCGCTTACTTTGCTAAAACAGCAACCAGAAGAGGTGTTATCGGGTTTGATGATAGATACACTTATTGTGAAGAAACAACATCATGTAGTGGTTGCCGACATTAAAATAATGAGTACAGACACCATAGACTCTGTTTGGATACAGCTAGCCAGCGACCAACACCAATTTGGTTGGGTGCATGAAAAAGATTTATTGCCTAACGTTGTGCCTGACGACCCTATCTCCCAATTCATCTCTACTTTCTCTGATACCCACCTACTTATCTTCCTTATCATTATTTCTATCATTGCGGTGGTGTACTGGATGCGCCATTTGGTTAAAGAAAATGCTTACATTGTTCACCTGAGAGATATTCATTCGTTCTATCCTACCCTGCTTTGCATCATCGTTGCTTCATCATCTACACTCTATGCCAGCATACAAATGTTTGCACCCGATATGTGGCGACACTTTTATTATCATCCTACCCTTAATCCTTTTTCTGTGCCTTTTTTGCTCATGATCTTCCTTCTTTCTGTGTGGGCTATGCTCATTGTGGGATTAGCCGCCATAGATGATGTACGTCATCAACTGCCTTTCAGCGAGGCTGTGATGTATCTTAGCGGTTTGTTAGCTGTATGTGCCACCAATTATATCATTTTCGGTCTCTCCACCTTATATTATATAGGCTATGTTTTCTTGGCACTTTACATCTATTTTGCCTTACATCAGTACTTCTTACATGCCCACACCCAGTATATTTGTGGTAACTGTGGTTCCATTATCCAGCACAAAGGTCGCTGCCCACACTGCGGAGCAGAAAACAGCTAAGCAATTCATAACTCATAATCTTGTATATACGCCATTGATAATTTAAAGGATTATCATTAAAGAAACAACAGAACGTTTTTCTTATCTTTGAAAAAAGGAAAAGAATAAAATAGTTAGAAATCACTCAAAAGACATTTTTATATAAATAAAAATACAAATCTAAAATTTCTTACCGAAGAGAAGAATACATACAAATCATTACTTGAAGCCGAAAATAAAAAGTAGATTGTAAAAGAGTTTCATTGATATAAATAAAAACATATATACCATAACTAATGATGCAAAGGTTGTATCAAAGATAATAAAGATTATTCTTATTCCTTGACTTAATGCCCCTTGCCCAACGAAACATACGTACTTAAGAACTTCCATTATCGTAAAAATCCTATCCTAATTTAACATTCAAACGATAAAGAAGGAAGCCTTTTTGACGTAATTTGTAAGTCAAGTTACGATGAAGATAATATGAAAAACGTGAACTTATACTGGGGGCATATTGAGGAAAATTCCGTCATAGAGATGCAAATAAGAATATAGAGCACCATTATCGCAAATCAACTTATTCTTGGCCTTTTTTAATAGATTAATTGATGAAAAAAAACGAATTATAGACTTACAGAACTTAATAAAATAATGTCTATAATGAAATATTTTATATTTTTTGTACATACTAAATATAAAAAAACTACTTGCCACCGTATAATATCATCAAGAAAGATGATAAGCAGCAATATGAAGTTTCATTATAAATGAGGATTGTGTCGAAAGAATATTTGTACTACCTTTGTAACTAACAGATTGTTGAATATTTAAGTAGAAATTCGTTAGGCAAAAAGGCTCTCTGAAATTAATTCAGAAGCCTTTTTCGTTTTATGAGCATCCATGCTTTACAAACAATAGTATATAGCATTGACTATAAAGCGATAATGCTTTGCACATCAAATATACACTTTAAGATAAAAAAGAAGGGTGAAAATTGGCTCTTTTCGCAAAAAAATGCTTACTTTGCAAATAATTCTATCTACGCTATTTTATTACAATGATAGAAACAAATGGTTTATGAAAAAATATATTAAATGGATTAGTATGACAGTTGGCACACTCGTTGTGCTGCCTTTCATATTAATATTACTCTTCTATATACCTCCCATTCAACAATGGGTTCTTAAGCAAGCTACCTATTACGCATCGCAAAAGATGGGAATGCAGGTGCAGATAAGAAACGTGCGCTTGGCATTTCCGTTGGATTTGAGCATGGAACAGGTGTGCATAATGCGTCCTAACGACTCGCTACCACACATAAAAGATACCATTATGCAAGCCAAATGTATGGTGGCAAACGTGCAGTTATTGCCATTATTTCATCAACAAGTTGAGGTAGACGAGCTGCGCCTTGAGTGCGTAAAATTAAATACTATGAACCTCATTGCAACGGCAAGGGTGGAAGGCACTATCAATCAATTGTTTTTAGTAAGCCATGGCGTTGACCTCATTCAATCGAATGTATGCGTTAACCGTGCTACGTTGGCTGATGCCAAACTACAAGTAATATTGCCAGACAGTGTGCCTGAAGATACAACTAAGACAAAACAGATATGGAAGATTAAGATAGGTGAACTTGCATTGCACCATACAGATGTAACCGTTCATATGCCAGGCGACACCATTGTGATGAGGGCATACATGGGAAACACCGTTGCCAAACAGGGATTTTTCGATCTCAAGGCAGAGAATTATCAGGTTAAACAATTGGTTTGGCAACAAGGTGAACTAGATTATAACAACAAGTGGAAAGAAAAGGTTAAGGGATTTGATGCACAACACCTATCTTTGAAGAATATGAGTATAGCCCTATCCTCCTTTAGTTATACCCAATCAAAATTAAAACTCCAACTACAAAACTCTTCTTTTAGGGAACAATGTGGGTTACAAATCAATAAGTTATCTAGTTATGTTCAATTAGATTCCACACATATTCGCATCAATCAACTTAAACTTCACACACCCTCCTCGTCATTGGTTGCAGATATCCAACTCGATTTTAATGCCTTTGCTCAGCAGCATCCAGGCGTGTTTAATACCCAACTACATGCATCGTTTAGCAAGAAAGATTTGCAGTTGTTAACACAACCATTACCTCCTTCTCTCAAAAAACAAATGTCTAATGTACCTTTGGTTCTCGATGCCGATGTAAAAGGAAATTTGCAGCACCTTAAAGTGCAGCAATTAAAACTGAATTGGCCTACCGTTTTGCAAATGAGGGCAGTAGGATATGCACAAAATGTGAACAATATCAACCACTTGCAAGCACACTTTAATTTGAATTTCATAGCACACAACTTGACTTTTGTCAAGCAATTTCTGCAAAAAAATACACGTTCTACTTTTACTATTCCTCGCAATATTGCATTGAAAGGCAATATGACTATCAATCGAAAGCAATATGCATCCAACTTTGTAATGAAACAAGGGGGAGGTGTTTTGCATGGCAATGTAAGCTTAGATGCCATACACAAAAAGTATGTTGCCAAACTACAAGCACATAATTTGGCATTAAATCATTTCCTGCCAAGAAAAGGGTTACATCCTTTCACAGGCTCTATCCATGCCAGTGGACAAGGGTTTGATATACTTTCGCCCCACACTAACCTTACGGCTAAGGTCTATATCCAACAATTTAGATATGGAAAATATCCATTAAGTAGCATCACTGCCAACGCAACCATAAAGCATGGACACATCAAAGCAACACTCCATAGCAACAATACACTACTCAAAGGTAACATTAAGTTAACTGCTTTTACCACCCTCCCCCTTCGAGCAACTATTCAAACACAGTTACAGCACATTGATTTACACCGTTTAGGCATCACTAAAGATACGGCAACTTTGGCTTTACAATGTAATCTGAACTTGCAAAGTAACCTAAAAATGTTGCATCATATCAAGGGAGAAATCGCCAAAATCAGTTTGTTAGACAAGCAAGGTCTGTACATGCCTGCACCTATCTACGTTGATTTGCTCATGCGTAACAACTCAACCAGTGTGGCTGTATACACAGATGATCTGTATATGGCATTGCTTGCGAAGAATGGATACCAGCAACTTTTAAGTAAGACGCAAAGCTTTGTTTCACTTTTACAACAGCAAATTTATCAGAAAATAATTAACCAGACAGCCCTTAAGCGTCATCTTCCTACTGCTATGATACGTCTCACGGCAGGCAAGGACAATATCTTCACCAATATGATGCACCGCTATGGGGTGGATATGGATTTGGCTTACCTTAACATAAACACATCGCCAAAGACTGGAGTTAATGGAAACTTGCAGATAGAGAAACTGCTGGTAGACAGTGTTCAACTTGACAGCGTACAGTTAGGCATACTGTCTACCTCCAAAGGCACTACCTACCAAGGTAAGATACTAAATAACAAAGACAATCCTCAATATACCTTCAAGGCTTTGTTTAACGGAAAATTACTACAAAAAGGCATCAGTCTACACACGCAATTATATGACAATCACAACCGTTTGGGCTTGGCTTTAGGTATGCGAGCCGATATGGTTGAGCATGGCATCCGTTCCAAAATAGACAGCACAGGCATCATTTTAGGTTACAAAGACTTTACTGTAAACAATGACAACTACCTGTTTTTAGAAACCAACAAACGCCTTTCGGCTAACATTATGATGCTGGCAAAGGATGACACAGGTGTACAACTGGTATCTAACGACAATAACCTAGATGTGCTGCAAGATATAACCATATCGGTTAACAAGATAGATTTGGGGCAGATATTAAGTGCCATTCCTTACCTGCCAGCTATATCTGGAAAAGTAAATGGAGACTTCCACGTTATTCAAACCTCCAAAGAAGTGTCAGTCTCATCTAACGTTGCCGTCAAGGACCTTGTCTATAAAGGTGTGCCTATGGGCAACTTGAGCTCAGAATTTGTTTATATGCCTAAAGACAATGGTGTACATTTTATAGATGGAATCTTGAATAAAGAAAACCAAAATATAGCCAACATCAGCGGTGTATATAACAAAAATGGAGATTTGCAAACGGTGTTAAAGCTCAAACACTTCCCTCTTCAGTTGCTCAACAGCTTCATACCACAGAGCATTGTAGGATTACAAGGTTATGGGAATGGTGATATTTCCGTGAAAGGTTCTGCCACAAAACCTAAGATGAACGGTGAGATACTCCTCGACTCATCATACATTGAGAGCGTTCCTTACGGTGTAAAAATGCGCTTTGCAGACGACCCTATTAAGATAGTTAACAGCAAGATAGTCTTTGAAAACTTTGAAATGTTTGCCAACAACAATAACCCTATCAACGTGTCAGGGACATTCGACTTCTCTAACACGAACAACATATCAATGAATGTTCGCATGAAAGGTGAAAACATTGAACTAATTGACGCCAAAGAGAATGTGCGTTCACAGATTTACGGAAAAGCATTTGTCGATGTATACGGCTCAATGAGCGGACCTGTCAACAATCTGAAACTTCGTGGAAAGCTTAACATTCTAGGGGCAACCGATATGACTTATCTGCTGAAGGATAACGAGCTGTCAACCGATAACCAGCTCAACGAACTGGTACGCTTTACAGATTTCAACGATTCTACAAAGCAAGTGGTACAGCGTCCTAAACTCATGGGCTTCAACATAAATATGGGTATAAACATTGATGAGGCAGCACACATTGTTTGTATGCTTAATGCTGACCATACCAACTATATTGATTTGTTTGGAGGAGGACATCTTCTCATGACTTACAACACAGTAGATAACCTCAAACTGATGGGGCGTTACACCCTAAATAGTGGTGAAATGAAATACTCTCTGCCAGTTATTCCGCTCAAAACCTTCCATATCAAGAACGGCAGTTACATCGAATTTATGGGCAATATCTTGAATCCAAAGCTGAACATCACGGCTACCGAAGACATAAAAGCTAATGTAAACGAAAGTAATGGCGTAGGAAGAATGGTTGATTTTGACTGCGGAGTGAAATTAACCAAAACATTATCGAAACCAGGCATTGAGTTTATCATTCGTTCGCCTAACGATATAACCATACAAGACCAGCTCAACACCATGACTATTGAGGGCAGAGGAAAAGTGGCTATCACCATGTTGGTATCAGGAATGTACCTAACGGGCAACAATATGGCAGAATTTTCTATGAACAATGCGTTGAGTTCGTACCTGCAAAACGAAATTAACAATATTACAGGTACCGCCATGCGCTCCATGGGGTTAGACCTCGGTATGAGCATAAATAATACAACTACTGCCACAGGAGGCATACACACCGACTACAATTTTAGATTTTCTAAACGATTATGGAACAATCGTTTGCGTGTTATCGTTGGAGGAAAGGTTTCTACAGGAGAAGAAATCATGGCGCAAAAAGATAATAACTTTTTTAATAAGGTAGAAATAGAATACAGATTAAACAAGAATGCAAGTCAGTACTTGCGCTTGTTCTACAATAATAATACATACGACTGGCTAGACGGTATAATTGGTGAATATGGAGTAGGCTTCTCTTGGAGACGAAAATTATCGCACTTCAGTGATATTTTCTACTTCAAACGCTCGCCTAAATCAGCTCAACCTGTCCAGCTATTACCGAATGATTCGATAGAAAAATGAAGACGACAACCCTATTCATATCATTTGCATTCACCCTCATTATATGGAGCTTGACATCATGTTCTACCACTAGAGCCATACCCGATGGTGAGCAATTGTTTACAGGCCTCAAGAAGATAAAGTACGAAAACTACGAACCATGCACTTATGCTGAAGAGACAAAAGAAGAAATGGAATCGATTTTAGCATCGACTCCTACGGGAGCTTTGTTTGGTAGTAGCTACTATCGTTCGCCCTTTCCCATCAGATTATGGATATGGAATGCCTTTTCACCTGATACAAGTAAAGTTTCTATGTGGATAACACGAGCCTTTGGTTCGCACCCAAAGCTGATAAGTGGTGTTAATGTGCCTTTGCGGTTGCAGGTCGGTGAAATTCAATTGCAGAAAATGGGCTACTTTAATGGGAAGATAGCTGCTAACATTGTAAGGTATCCACACAACTCCAAAAAGGCTAAAATAGCCTATATAGTTAACTTAGGGCATTTGTGGACAATTGATTCTATCCACTATCTCAACTTCACACCCGATGCAGATAGCCTAATAGCTGCCACACGTAACGACGCTTTAATCAAAAGCGGCGACCCATTTAAGGTATCGGCTCTTAATGCAGAACGCCAGCGTATTACCAGATTGTTACGCAACAACGGCTACTTTTATGCACAAAATACAGATGCAAGTTATTTGGCTGACACACTACTGATACCTGGTAAGGTGGTACTTCGCTATCAAGAATCGGATAGTCTGGCACAACAAATTACTAAAAAGTGGTATCTCGGTAAAATACATATCAACTTGTTTAACGACTTAGGTGCTCCACTTACCAACTCGTTACAGCGCAGTGCATTTACGATTAGGTTTAACGGAGCCAAATCGCCCATGCGCCCTGCCGTTTTTTATGTGGGCATAAAGATGCACGAGGGCGAGCTTTTCAACTTGGAGAAGCAGGAAGCTGCCAACAATTATCTGCACGCTACTGGACTGTTTAATTACAGTGCATTCCGTTTTTCTCCACATTCATCAACCACATTGTGTGATACTTTGGATGTAGATATCGATTGCGTAATGGATAAGCAGTATAGTTTTTATGTCAATGCCAATGCCAAAGGAAAAACATCCAATAGGTTTGGACCAGAATTAGTGCTAGGTTTAACCAAAATGAATGCACTGCGAGGTGGAGAAAAGTTGGATATTAACATACATGGGGCGTATGAATGGCAAACTGGACATCAGTCTGAAGGCAGTGCATCTCAACTCAATTCGTACGAATATGGAGGCGATGTGTCGCTCTCTTTTCCACGCATTATGACGCCAGCTAATTTGTTTTGGTCGGGACATAAAAAGTTTTCTAACAATCGTTCAACCGAAAACAAGCCACAGAAACAAAAAACTTACCACTTCTTTGGAATACCTTCTACCACCATTCGCACCTCTAATAATATTTTACATCGTGCAGGATACTTTAAGCGGCATGTGGTTTCTGGCGATTTAACCTATCAGTATAACACCTCTCCCCAGTCCTCACACGAGTTGAGCCCGCTTACTTTGTCGTATGAGTTTATAACCAGTCAAACCGATTCGTTTCGTGTTTTACTCAATAACAATCCTTACCTGCAAATATCTATGCGCAACCAGTTTGTGCCAAAAATGAGTTACACCTATCTATATAATAGCAATCGTGCGCTACACAACCCTGTTTCTTGGAAAATAGCCGTGAGCGAAGCGGGCAATGCTCTATCGCTTGGCTATATGGCAGCTGGCGAGAAGTGGAACAAGAAGAACAAAAAGATGTTTAAAAACCCATACGCTCAGTTTGTAAAGCTGGAAACCGATTTTGTAAAACAATGGAGCTTAAGCAGCAAGAGCTCGTTGGTAGGACACGTCAATGCAGGTGTTATTTACAGCTACGGCAACTCTTTGGAAGCCCCTTATTACGAACAATTTTACGTAGGCGGTGCCAACAGTATCCGAGCTTTTAATGTTCGAAGCATCGGACCAGGCGTGTACCGTCCTAAAAACAAACGTATGTCGTATATAGAACAAACGGGTGATGTAAAGTTTCAAACCAACTTAGAATATCGTCCTCATTTGTTTGGCGACCTCTATGGTGCCGTTTTCTTGGATGCTGGCAACGTTTGGACGCTACAAGATTATGCCGAACGTATGGGTGGCAAACTCAGTTGGCATAGTTTGTTTACTGATATGGCAGTAGGAACGGGTGTTGGCGTGCGTTACGACATCGGCTTATTTGTGTTACGTATAGACTGGGGTATTGGTTTACACGTACCGTATAAAACAGCTCACTCGGGCTTCTACAACCTTCCAAACTTTAAGGACGGCAACAGCATCCACCTCGCCATTGGATATCCTTTCTAATAATGTAAAATAGAAGATAGGAAATGTGCGATAGGAGATGTAAAATGAAGAAATAGAAGAGTAAAAAAAGTACTAAATATTGGAATTTGAGTTCAGTTGATTTATACAATGAGCTGAAAGAAGAATTGTAAATTGTTATCTCTACTTATAGTATCCTTATCACTCATCTTTTTATGTGTCATATCATATCCATAGAGTTTGTACCACAATCTCCATAAGTTTGTATCACAATCTCCATGAGTTTATCAGACAATCTCCATAAGTTTGTATCACAATCTCCATGAGTTTGTCTTTTCCTAAAATCGCTTGAGAGTTTTTAGTTGTTTATTCTATATTACTTGTCAATATTTTTTATTATACTTTTTTACTTGTCAATCTCTCTTTTGAGGAGTTCTATAACAAATCGTGTGGGTAATCAAGGAAAACTCAGCTAAAAATATTACCTTTGTCTTATGAATAGTACAGAGATATTTACACAGGCTTTAGGCCTATCAGAACCATGGTATGTTTCCACGGTTGAGTTTATAGCTGGTAAACACTCCAACAAAGAGCCTTCATATTTGGTTGAGCTTCAATCGTGGTGCTCGTTTTAGAATTGCCTACCCAACCATAGGAAAGGCTTATTCTTTTAAGGAATCTTTTACAGACATATTCTATGAATGTACTAAAGATTCTGTAAAGGAACTTGTTTCGTGGTGTAAAATGGTAGAACAATCGGCTATTAAGCCGTTGGTTAATTTCGTTGCAATGATAAGATCGCACATATATGGTATCAAGAAGTTCTTTGCCATGAGGGATGTCAATAACGGAGTTCTGGAAGGATTGAACTCAAAGATACAACTTGCTAAAAGGAGAGCAAGGGGATTCGTAAATACAGAAAACTTTAAGTATATGGTCTATTTTGTAACAGGAGGGCTTAAACTTGATTACCCACACGATTCGTTATAGAGCCTAAATACCACTACGAACGAAGAACGAATTGTTAATATTGATGTAAAAGATTTGTTAGTAAGTAATATAATATGACCGAGAAAGTTCGTGCTGAAAGAAACAGAACACTGACTGTTTCAGCAAGCGAAATTCCAACATTGGAAAAATTTATTCTTTCTGCAAATGATATTAAAAAATCATTTGCAGACGACTCAATTATTAATGCAGATCTCTTTGATTGCCTTGATTATATTCCTAACGGGTATTTCAATTTGATAATTATTGATCCTCCATATAATCTTGACAAAGATTTTCATGGGAAAAAGTTTTCAAGCATGAAATCTGATGCGTACGAAGACTATCTTAGAAGTTGGTTCTACAAAGTTTGCGACAAACTTGCTCCAAACGGAACAGTCTATATGTGCGGAGATTGGAAGTGTACTTCATCAATGCAAAGAGTCATTGAAGAACGCTTAACGGTTATAAATCGTATAACATGGCAAAGAGAAAAGGGAAGAGGTGCAAAGTATAATTGGAAAAATGCCATGGAAGATATTTGGTTTGCAGTGAGAAATCCCAAAGATTATTATTTTGACGTTGATTCTGTTATGATGAAGCGTAAAGTTATAGCTCCCTACAAGGAGAATGGCAATCCAAAAGATTGGGAGGAAACAGAGAATGGTAATTTCCGAATTACATACCCTTCTAATTTTTGGGATGATATTAGCATACCTTTTTGGTCAATGCCTGAGAATACCGACCATCCAACTCAAAAGCCTGAAAAGTTGTATGCCAAGTTAGTACTTGCATCAACCAAGTCTGGCGACAAAATTTTTGACCCTTTTTTAGGTAGTGGAACAACTGCTGTCGTCGCTCAGAAATTGGGTAGGAGTTATTGCGGAGTAGAAATTAACAGAGAATATTGCTATTGGGCTGTTAAACGCTTGATGAATGCTATTGGTAATAATACAATCCAAGGATATGCAGATGGTGTGTTTTGGAAAAGACATTCTTTGGGCGATCAGAAAAAGCAACAAATACAATCAAAATAAATAAAAAAGTAAAAGAGCTAAAAGATGGTACTTCTTTATTTGACTAAGTAAGGTTTGCTACCTTGTACAAAAATGACAATAAGAATATTTTTTATATTCTTATTATCTCGTACAAAGTAATTAATGGTAATATTGAATACCAAAACTGTCATTTCAAGAGAATTGAAAGCATTTGATAGGAATTGTCTAAGTTTGGGTGCTCTCGGTTGGGGGCAAATTCAAATAACCAAATACTTTGGCATTTCTTGAAAATGATTCTATAAGACGTAAATCGTGGATGCTATCGTCATGTTTTTATAATGTAATACTATCGTCATGTTTTATTATGTAGAGATATCGAAAATAGGAGAACGTACAACTTGGTTTAGTTCTATTAAATCATATTGGGAGGCTAATTAAAATGTATTTAAGATGTAAAGAATTTGTGGACTACATTGTTAATCATGCTTACAACACAATAAACAAGTTATTGAAGATGATGTATGGTAAGCATCCAACATTAGCCGCCTTTGCTGTTTTTTCCTACTTTACTATCTTTGCCCAAAAAACTTATGTTTGTACTTAACAAAACAAATGTTTTTCGGGTTTGTTGTACTCCCGTGGACATACATTAGGGTATTCTTCACCTGTCCCAATTGGTACGCAGCAATGATTTCAATCCTGCTGATGGTGTTATCTACGTTTTCTATAATCGCTCCCATAACCGAATCAAGTTGCTTCACTGGGAGCACTGTAGCTTTGTTGTCTATCACAAGCAGATGGCACAGGGTTGCTTGAGTCCTAAAATCATACGAGCGAGTACTGGATTTTATGAACTTCGTTTGGACGAATTGGTACTCTATATCGAAGGAATAAACCCTAATTGCTACCGAAGAAAAAGATACAATAAATGTACTAACGATTCTGTGAAGGAACTTGTTTCGTGGTGCAAAATGGTAGAACAATCGGCAATCAAGCCTTTGGTTAATTTCGATGCAATGATAAGATCGCACATATATGGTATCAAGAAAACTCTTTTCCATGAGGAATGTCTATAATGGAGTCCTGGAGTGATTGAACTCAAAGATACAACTTGCTAAAAGGAGAGAAAGAGGATTCGTAAATACAGAAAACTTTAAATATATGATCTTATTTTGTAACAGGAGGGCTTAAACTTGATTACACAAATGATTCGTTATAGAGCCAAAATCTATCAAAGCCAAAATTCAAAAAAACACAGATATTTAATGAAAATAAGGACAAAAACATATCAGACATAAGGGTAGAAAAAAAGGCAATGGTCTTCACAGACAATCGCCTCCAAATCTTCAATAGGTATTAGTCCTTTAAGGTAAAAAGATTGTTTTCAGGATAACATATGCAAAGATAGCGTTTTTTTCTATTCCTACAAATCTTTTTAGATTTTTTTTTTATAAATAAATTCGTGCGCCCACACAAGTTGTATTTTTTTTTATTCATACTCATTTGGTATATTTTTTTATTGCGTTTATACATATAAACATATTTTTCTATATTTTATGTATACATGATGTTAACAATGCCCATTTTTACGATTTACCGTAAGCATCCAACAAAAGAAATCAAATAGTATTTATCCTACAAAGAACTATAAACATACCTTCATACCTTTTTAATTGCAGCAAACTATCTATAAAGTTCAACGTAAAAAATATATATCATTTTTTGTTACAATTAAGAAAAAACTTTATATTTGCATTGTTAACATAAATTACTAACAAAAACAAAATTTCCATGAAAGTTCATGAATATCAGGCAAAAGCCTTATTTGCCCAATACGGCTTACCAGTTGACAAGAGTTTTTTATGCCGATCAGTAGATGAAGCCGTTGCAGCTTATCATACTTTAGCTACAGAACGTGCTGTTGTAAAAGCACAAGTACACACTGGAGGTAGAGGAAAAGCAGGCGGTGTAAAAGTTACCAACGGAGAAGAACAACTCAAAGAATATGCTTTGCAAATATTGGGTATGAATATCAATGGATTTACCGTTGACCGAATCTTAGTAGGTGAAGCCATTAACATTGCATCAGAATATTATGTAAGCATCGTTATAGATCGCAAAGTAAAGTCGGCTATATTGATGTTGAGCAGAGAAGGCGGCATGGATATAGAGTCAGTTGCCAAAGAAACACCAGATAAAATATTCAAGTTGACTATTGACCCCTTGTTGGGTATGTCTGATTATCTTGCACGTGAAGCAGCCTACTGCCTGTTCAATGACAAAGCATTGGTAAAACAAGCTGTTCCGTTGTTTAAGAATTTATATAAGCTGTTTGTAGAGAAAGATGCTTCACTAGCAGAAATCAATCCACTAGTTGTTACTACCAACAGCGAACTAAAAGCTATTGATGCCAAGATGACTTTTGACAACAATGCTCTGTATCACCATCCTGATATATTCAAACTATTTGAACCTACGACAGAAGAGCAAAAAGAACAAGATGCAAAGAAAAAAGGTTTTAGCTATGTAAACCTTGGCGGAGAGATTGGATGTATGGTAAATGGTGCTGGCTTGGCTATGGCTACCATGGATATGATAAAGCTATATGGTGGTAATCCTGCCAACTTTCTTGATATAGGTGGCAGCTCTAATCCTACAAAGATAGTAGAAGCCATGAAATTATTACTGAGCGATAACCATGTGCATGTAGTCCTCATTAATATCTTTGGTGGTATTACTCGCTGCGATGATGTTGCCCAAGGTTTGATAGAAGCATTTAAAATACTTCAAATCAATATACCTATTGTTATTCGTCTTACGGGTACTAACGAGGCTGAAGGAAGACGATTACTGCAAGGCAGCAAGTTCCATGTGGCCAAGACCATGAGCGAAGCAGGCAAGATGGCAGTAGAATTAGCTAAATAATGCAAGTACAAATAACATATCTAATATCCTTTAAATCAAGACAAAATGAGCATATTAATCAATCAAGATACAAAGTTAATCGTACAAGGAATAACAGGAAGAGATGGTAGTTTCCACGCTACCAAAATGAAAGAGTATGGAACAAATGTTGTTGGCGGAACGTCTCCTGGCAAAGCAGGACAAGAGGTGAATGGCATTCCTGTATTCAACACGGTAAGAGATGCAGTAAAAGCCACAAATGCCAACACTTCTGTTATCTTTGTTCCTGCCGCTTTTGCTAAAGACGCTATGCTAGAAGCAGCCGATGCAGGCATCAAACTTATTATCTGTATTACAGAGGGGATACCTACATTAGATGTAGTAGAGGCTTACAAATACATTTCGAACAAGGAAGCACAACTCATTGGTCCTAATTGCCCTGGACTTATTTCACCTACCTTGAGCATGGTAGGCATTATGCCAACCAATATCTTTAAGAAAGGACATACAGGTGTTATCAGTAGAAGTGGTACATTAACCTATCAGGTAGTAGCCGACCTTACCGCAGCTGGCTTCGGACAGTCTACCGCTATTGGAGTAGGTGGAGACCCTATTGTAGGACTATACTTCCAAGATTTACTTGAAATGTTCCAAAACGATGACGATACCGACAGCATTATTATGATAGGTGAAATTGGTGGTGATGCAGAAGAGCGTGCAGCACAATATATTACCGAACACGTTACCAAACCTGTTGTAGCATTTATCTCTGGGCGTGAAGCTCCTAAAGGAAAGCAAATGGGGCATGCAGGTGCTATCATTTCCAGCGGTTCTGGTACCGCAGCAGAAAAAATGAAAGCATTTGCAGCCGCAAGTGTTCCAGTAGCTTTAGAAACTTGCGAAATTCCTAACTTACTTAAAAAATTAATGGACGAGAAGAGATAAAAGTTATATAAACTCATTTAAGACAGGTTCTATAAATTACCACCATATATTTTGCAAGTAAAATTTATGAAATACTCACAATATACGGTGGTAATTTATAGAACCTTCCTTAAGTAAAGATTATAAAATCTTATCAAACAAGCATGTTTCACGAAAGCACTACTAAAAACAACAAGATGTAAAATAAAAGATATTTTAATTGTGTAGGTACACAGAAAAATATCTAAAAAGAACTCCCCCAAAACGTTTGTTAGAACAACAAAAAACACTATCTTTGTAATCGTTATCCTGAAAACAATCTTTTTACCTTAAGGATTAATACCCATTGAAGATTTGGAGGCGATTATCTGTGAAGACCATTGCCTTTTTACACTTTTATATTTCCTAATAAATACTTATGGCTAGTTCTATAAATTACCAACGTATATTGTAAGTAATTTTTATGAAATACATTTTGGTAGATTCTGGAATTATTTTTGAGTTCAAAATCTACCAAAGCTAATTTATAGTATCAACCTTATAAGAAATATCACATTCTCCCTTCAACGAATCTTCTATCCCCATTGTAAATGCCTTGTATCCCTCATTTTCTTATATCTAATAAGTTATAACCTCATCTGTCTAATAACGAAAGAGCGTTAAAAATATATCAATATGTTTGGTTCTTTATCAATTTTCAACTAATTTTACACTCCAAAAAGAACAAGATGTCAAGAAAGAGAAAATCGTTACCTCTACTCGAGAATATTACCATAACCGATGTAGCAGCCGAGGGCAAATCGTTAGCACGCATTAATGACATGGTAGTATTTGTACCCTTTACTGTTCCTGGAGATGTGGTTGACTTGCAAGTTCGCAAAAAGAAACATCATTATTGTGAAGCAGAAGCTATAAGATTTATAAAATATAGCGAAATACGACAAGAGCCCGTATGCCAACATTTTGGCATTTGTGGAGGATGCAAATGGCAAAATCTACCTTACGAAGTTCAGCTCAAAGCGAAGCAAAAACAAATACACGACCAGCTAACCAGAATAGGAAAGGTAGAACTGCCAGAGTTTAACACCATATTGGGCTCAACCAAAATTTATAAATATCGCAACAAGTTAGAATTTGGTTGCAGCAACAAACGATGGCTTACCCACCAAGAGGTTACAAGTGGCATAACGTACGATAATATGAATGCTATAGGCTTTCACATTACAGGTGCATTTGATAAAATATATCCCATAGAGAAATGTTGGCTCATGGATAATCTTTGCAACGAGATAAGAAACGAGATACGTAACTATGCACTGGCTCATGGTATCAGTTTCTTTGACTTGCGTGAGCAAACTGGACTATTGCGTGATATAATGATTCGCAATTCAAACACGAGAGAGTGGATGGTTTTGGTACAATTTAAGTTTCAAGACGAAGGCGATGAACAACGTGCACACAACCTGTTGCAGCACATTGCCGATAAGTTTCCACAAATTACCTCGCTGCTCTATGTTGACAATCAGAAGTGCAACGACACATTTGGCGACCAAACCGTAGAAGTATTCAAGGGCAAAGACCATATTGTTGAGAATATGGACAACCTTCATTTTAAGGTAGCAGCCAAGAGTTTTTATCAAACCAATACCGATCAGGCTTATCACCTATACAGCGTGGCACGACAGTTTGCACAACTATCGGGCAACGAACTAGTATACGATTTATACACAGGTACAGGCACCATTGCCAACTTTGTTGCCCAACAAGCTAAACAGGTTATTGGTATTGAATATGTAGAAGATGCTATAAAGGATGCAAAAGTAAATTCGGAAATCAACCACATTAACAACACCTTGTTCTATGCGGGCGACATGAAGGATATTCTTACACAAGAGTTTATAGCGCAGCACGGCAGACCAGATGTTATTATTACAGACCCTCCACGTGCTGGTATGCACCCCGATGTAGTGCAAATCATACTTGAAGCAGCACCCAAACGCATAGTGTATGTAAGTTGCAACCCTGCAACACAAGCACGCGATTTGGCTTTGCTCGATGTTCAATACAGTATAAAAGCTGTACAACCAGTAGATATGTTTCCGCATACCCCACATGTGGAAAACGTTGTACTATTAGAACAAAGAAGCTAATCTAGCCTAAAACAAATCTATAATATGAGAACTAACAAGGTTTTACTTATTTATACGGGTGGAACTATTGGCATGGGAAAGAATGCTAAGACAGATGCTTTAGAGCCATTAGACTTCCACCACTTAGTTAAGAATGTACCAGAATTTAAGCTGATACAAACAAGTGTTGATATTTATCAGTTTGATCCTCCTATAGACTCAAGCGACATGAGTCCTGATATGTGGAGGAAATTAGTAAGTATCATCAGCACGCAATATAATGCTTATGATGGTTTTGTGATATTACATGGAACCGATACCATGTCGTACACAGCCTCTGCTCTTTCGTTCATGCTAGAAAATCTTACCAAACCCATCATTCTTACAGGAAGTCAGTTACCTATTGGAGTTCTCAGAACTGATGGAAAAGAAAATCTTTTGTCAAGTATAGAACTGGCAGCTTCCTATTACCAAGACGATACACCCATAGTGCCAGAGGTTTGTATTTATTTTAACGGACGGCTTTTGCGTGGCAACCGTAGTACCAAGCAAAATGCTGACGGCTTTAATGCTTTTGACACTTTTAACTATCCCCATCTTTGCGATGCTGGCATCAATTTTCATTTTCAACGACATCACATTTTATGTCCTGATTACAGCAAGCCCATGGTTCCACATATACAAATGAATACCGATGTAATGGTGCTATCCTTGTTTCCTGGTTTGCAAGAAGAGTTTGTAAGGCATGTCTTGGATGTACCTTCACTTAAAAGTGTGGTGATGCGTAGTTTTGGCAGTGGCAATGCTCCTCAACAAAAATGGATGACAAGAGCATTGCACGAAGCTACAGAACGAGGTATTATCATTGTAAACATTAGTCAATGTATTTCGGGCAATGTAGAGATGACGCGCTATGACACGGGTTATCAATTAAAGAATGCAGGTGTTATTAGTGGCTATGATAGTACGGTAGAAGCAGCCCTCACAAAGCTCATGTTTCTACAAGCTCATTACCATGACCATGACATAATTTGCAAAAAAATGAATGAATCAATAGCTGGAGAAATAACAAGACCGTAAAAAAATATAGTTCTATAACGAATCCGTGTGGGTAATCTAGTTTAAGGTAAGCATCCAATATTAGCCACCTTTCACACTAACAAATAACCCGTATATGTTTGGCAGCATATAAGGTTTATTTGTTTTTTTTGTGAAAAACGGCTAATATATAGGATGCTTATTTTTTCCACTCTCCTCTCCAAGCGAAAGGGAGTAGATTGATTATTTGATGATATGTTTATAAATTTGAGCGGACGTACGAACCTTGTGTCCCTACAAACCACTACAAAAAGTCTAATGGCCTTAACTTAAACATCTTTAACCACTTTACCACATCACTTCTTTACATTCAATTTAGCTCTTAACTTATCGCTTTCAGCTTCTATTTTTTCTATTTTAGTTTGCAAACGAATAATCTCTCTTTCCTTTACTTCTATCTCTTCTCCTTGATTTCTAATCGTAGTGAGTAACGAGTTTAACTCCTCATTATCAATATCTTCTGGGTAAAGAGCATTGATACGATTGATAAAATCGCCTAAGATATTCATATAATTGGTAAACGCATCAAAGGCACTAGAATAGATTCCTCGATTGATACCTACCCCTGTGTTTTTGGTCGTCATAAACCTAAAGTTGTTACTTGCCTGCAAATAATCCCAATCCTGACTGATGCGAGGGTCGTTGGCAATACGAACTCTATCTGCCACACTATACAGCTTGTTAAACGCTTCACGTTGCATGGGGTTACCCAACCACGAACTTACATCTCGTTCCTCATCAGTCCAGCTCAACGTATCAGGTACATCTAATTCATCCACCGTATCATGTGCGTCACAAATCTCAGAAGGAGTTGCAAAACCTATGTTCTTTTCTTTTGCATAAACAGGTAATGCTTTCAAAAACTCCAATATATTACTCTCCAAAGGTTGAGACACTCCAATGGCAGAAAGATTCATAAAAACATTGATAATCTGCTCTTTTTCTGGTAACGATGATATCCTATCAATATAATAATTAGCAAACAATGGATACCCTACCCAATCTTTATTATTAAATCGAAGAGAAATATCATCACTCATCACTACATCTCGTAATAATAATTTTAAGTTAGCTGCCAATGCACAATGATACAAATAATGAGACGATTTCCACCCTAAAACATGCTTAGCACCTTCAGTTAGCATACCTTTAAAACCTAACTGCGATGCCTGCAAGCCAATGTCATCGCTGTAAATAAGCGATGAGTTACGCAAAACCTTTGGTATTTGTCCAAAATATTCTTTCATTTTTTTACACTGCCGCTTTACCTCATCAGCAAAAGACTCTTCATTAGCTAATGACGACAAGCCGTGCGAATAAGGTTCTGCCAAGAACTCTACACACCCCGTATCGTTCAACTCTTGTAGTTTTTCAATCACTTGCGGTGCATGTATCTCCATTTGTTCCATAGCAACACCCGACACGGAGAATGCTACCTTGAAGTAATGGTTACTTGACTTAATCATATCTAACAGAGTACAAAGCGTAGGCATATACGACTTCTCCGATATTTCGGTCATAATGCGTTCGTTCTCATAGTCGTCATAATAATAATGGTCTGTACCAATATCGAAGAAGCGATAACGTCGTAACTGTATATTTTGATGTATTTCGAAATATAAACAAATAGATTTCATAATTTTATTGGTTATTCATTGTTAATAATACCTTATTATTTCACATTGCCCGATAGCGTACGCTGGTACAATTCCTTAATCCACCGTCCAACCTTCTCCCAAGTTATTTGATCAACCTCTCGTTTGCCTTCTTCTTGCAGATACTTAAACAAACTCTCGCGGTGGCAGATAGAATACATAGCATCAGCCAAAGCATATATATCCCAATAATCTACCTTGATACAATTATGTAGTATCTCGGCACAACCACTTTGTTTGGAAATAATAGTAGGCGTACCACATTGCATTGCCTCTAGGGGCGATATACCAAACGGCTCACTCACCGAAGGCATTACATATACATCTGAATTCTTTAAACATTCGTAGACTTGCTTGCCACGCATAAACCCAGGGAAGTGAAATCTATCGGCAATACCCCGTTGAGCTGCCAGATAAATCATTTGATCCATCATATCTCCAGAACCTGCCATACAGAACCTAACGTTATGCGTTCGCTGCAATACCAACGTGGCTGCCTCCACAAAATACTCAGGACCTTTTTGCATTGTCAACCTTCCTAAAAAAGTTACTATTTTCTCTTTTCCCCTATGGTCGCTGTGCGGAATAGCTTCTAATTCTGGCTTTAACGGATAAACCGCATTGTGTACAGTAAAACATTTGCTGGGCAATTGATGATAATGATTAATAACCGTTTTCCTAGTCAGTTCACTTACACACATAATGCAGTCGGCATTATCCATACCATTCTTTTCAATACTATAAACAGTTGGATTTACTTTACCTCGGCTTCGGTCAAAATCAGTTGCATGAACGTGTATACACAACGGCTTTCCGCTTATCTGTTTAGCATGAATACCTGCAGGATAGGTAAGCCAATCGTGAGCATGAATTATATCAAAGTCCATTGATCGAGCCACAACTCCAGCTACAATAGAGTAGTTATTTATTTCTTCGTGCAGATTATCAGGGTAACGACCAGAGAACTCCATACACCCTAAGTCGTTTACATTCATATAACTAAAGTCGGCATAGATGTGCTCACGTAAACGATAGTATTCCTCTGGACTTGTTACATTTCCTATTCTGTTCTTTACATACCTATAATCTACATCACGCCAAACAATAGGTACATGATTCATAGCCAAAATATGCGCATTACTTTGGTCTTCATCTCCCCAAGGTTTAGGCAGACAAAAAGTAATATCCATATTGCCTTGCGCATTTAATCCCTCTGTAATGCCATAACTTGCCGTTCCTAATCCACCCAAAATATGCGGAGGATATTCCCATCCAAACATTAAAACTTTCATGTGTTTGTACTCCTTATTTTTAATGTTTATATTTTTCTAACAAATCGAGGGTACGCAATATCTCTGCTACATTCATGGCATAAGATATGGCACCACGTCCACGGAAAGGCGGATTTCCATCAAATAATTCTGGTATTGTTCCGATGCAATGATGATTCATCTCATCTTCATACCCTACCATCTGTCGTTCTATAAAACTCAGTCGACTGCGTTTGTACAACTTTAAGCATGCTTCCATGTAGAAACCTCCTAACCATGGCCATGCAGTTCCTTGATGATAAGCATAGTCGCGCTGTGTCTGTGCACCTACATACATAGGATTATATCCTGTGCTCTTCGGAGATAACGAACGCAAACCTTTCGGGGTGAGTAACTCACGTGTGCAAACATCCAATACGCTCTTCTTTTGTACTTGCGATAAAGGCGAATAATCAAACGCCACAGCAAACACCATATTGGGTCGAACGCTCCAGTCTGGCTGGTCTTCATCTATGAAATCGAACAAGTAACCATACTTGTTATAAAACATTTTTACAAAACTACCAGCACACTTGTCTGCCAGTGTTTCATAATATTGCGCCTTTTCATCAATATTTTTCTCTTGTTCTAAGGCAGCTACATACTTCAGTGCATTGTACCATAGTGCATTAAATTCTACGATATATCCTGTACGTGGAACTACTGGAACACCGTTAACCGTTGAGTTCATCCACGTTACAGCGGTATCTTTCCCTTTGGTTTTCAGTAATCCATTAGGTTGAAGACTGAGGTTAGAATGGTAACCAGATACTATATAATCTACTATTTGCTCAACCAACTTTCCATATTCTTCCGCACTCTTTTTTAGTCCAACCACTTTTCCATATTGCTGTATAGCCCATATAGCCCACAATGGTACATCGGGTTGTTCTATCTCGTAGATCTTAACCGTAAGAGGTTTACCCTCCATAAATTCTATCAGACCACGTTGAGCGGTTTTCATTACCAACTCAAAATAATCGGTTTCATCTATTGATAGCGTTAGTCCAGGCAATGCTATAAACGTATCTCTCGCCCTACACTTAAACCATGGATAGCCAGCTAAGATGTAACGTTCGTCTTTAGTTGTACGATTGTGAAACTGATGCGCTGCATTGACCAAACAATGAAAGAAATTATCACGCGGATTACGCTCGTTTACTTCCTTATCAAACAGCTTTTGCAATGTTGCTGTTTTGCTTGGCGAAGTGGAAGCAGCAAAAATAATGCGCTCACCTTTCTCTATATTCATCTCAAAGAAACCAGGCACATACAAGTCTTCATTGGATGCGTAACCCCGTTCACGCTCTTTTGAATAGTCTACACCACGATACCAATCGGGATTGAATACGAACTTGTTAGATTTAGAAAACTGCATATACAAATAAGGATAACCATCATACATACAGGTTTTTATGCCATTTTCTACCTCGTTATAGTCTCTACTTGCATTGGCATTCTCATGTGTAAACTGTCTTACACTGCGAAAAGCAAGAAAAGGTTTTAATCGCAATGTGGTAGCAGAATGGGCATCCAGCAGGGTATAGCTAATCAAAATGCGGTCTTCATAATGTTGAAATACCACCTCTTTTTTTAGCAATACCCCTCCTACCCTATAAATAGTAGTAGGCACTTTGTCGCAATCGTACTCACGAATATACTTGTGTCCCTTCGGACTAAATTGATTTCCCTGATATTTGTGTAATCCCAAATTAAATTCAGCTCCATGTTGCACGACAGTAACATCTAACGAAGACAACAATACATGATTATCATCATCCATTTCAGGAACAGGAACTGTGAGCAATCCATGATATTTGCGTGTATTACAATCTACAATGGTAGAACAGGAATAGGCTCCAGATCGATTGGTTCGGAGAATTTCTCTTTGGAGCGATTCTTCCAAATTTGTCATCAAGGGCTTTTCAAATTTTATGTAACTCATAGGCGTTATAAGGTAATATATATGCAGATAGGTACGAGGTGTATACCACTTTCTTCTATTACTAAAAAGTAGTAAGATGCCTATAATGTGCCTTCTACATAGTTTTATCAATGGTTTATATTGCAGTACGAAATCAACAGATTACGTATAATTGTATCATTCGCACTCAAAGTTAATGAAATTCTGCGAAATAAGAAACACATTATAAGAGTTTTTTTTTATTTTATTTCAATAAAAAAAATGGAGAGCCAATATGTTTACCTACATATCCATTTAATTGCTATTTTACAACAAGCTTAACAGCTTATCTATCAACGATAAAAACTACTAGCATTAAATGTAAAGTTATGTAGGAACGCACGGTTTGTGCGTCCCATAAAATATAAAAATACTAAATCAACAATATGTAACCAGCAAAAAAGTTACATTCGTTACTATAAGTTATAAGTTTACTCCTATACCAACACCTAATGGCATACTACTTATACCATTTTTGAAAAGTGGCGTAGTGGCATAATGTATATACAAGTTGATATTAGAATAACCAACGTAAGCTTCTGCATTAATACCCAATACATTGATGCCAATATCTTTGCTCAAAGTATGCTTATGGCTATCTATACGATATTTAGATCGCTCCTTATACCTATATTCTAATGATGCACCAACACCTGCAAATATCTTTCTTCCGCCCTTACTTTTTTGATATTCAAACATCATTGGTATTTTGATATAGTAATACTTTAAGAAACTTGTTGTAACATCTTTTTCATTAAGCGGTTGCATACATGTTTTATTATTCACCTTATCAATATAATAATGTGTGTCAAAATGGTTGTGTACAAATCCGAACTGCATGGCAGACACCAGCCCCAAGCTATTATTTCTACTGAGAGATAGCCCCATTTGAAAAGGTGAAAAGCCCCATTCGCTTGATTTGGTATCGCGCATTTCCACCTCATTACCTGCACATAATAAGTTAGCCCCATAATAAAAATCAGGAAAATGAGGAGTAAATATTTTATTATAGCGATTTTTCTTTACTGGAAAGAAAGGCGAGAGAACAAAAACTTGCTCTACCTCCTGACCATTATTAAACGTTACTTCACGAGTTTTTACCCATGCTTTTCCATCGCTTCCATACACTTTTACACAGGTTGTGGTTGAATCTTGTATCACCACAACGTTTTGTTTACCGACTCTTATCAATGTAGAATCGCATTTTTCTTCAGCCCGAACCGATAAGCTAATCAAGAGTACCAATAATAATAATAACTTTTTCATAGATTAAGTGTTTGTAAGATGAACCCATATTAACGGAACATCCTTATTTATATTAGTTTGTTCTATTTTTTATAACATAGTTTCATTACATCATCAGGTAGTAAACAACCTTCAATATAGATAACCGTTCCACCATTATTCTTACCTTTTGCAAAAAGAATATACCTATTTATTTTCCCCTTAATAGGCTGCATCATATAATATCCGCATGTAACCTTTCCTCCTTGTATCACCTCTTTTATTTTTTTTGCCTGCTGCCTATCTTTTTTTAGATATGCCTCTATAGATGATGCCATACAAGAATACGTTAGAGCTTTATATACCTCGAGCTGATAGCCACGTATGCGAGGGTGATGGAGTGCCACCATAGAACAACACTTTTCGTGTGAAAAACGTTGAAATACCTGTTCTACTTGTAGTCCTCTTTGTGCATAAACCGCAGCAGTAAAACTGCAAATAACGAGCATTATAAATATTTTTATCAATCTATTCATAATTATCTGTTCCTCCTATATTCATAAGTGCACTAAAATCCTGTTGAGGTGATGACGAGACATTGTTAAGATCTTGTTCTGCAATTCTTTTCACTATTGCCTGGTTAGTGATGGTTTGTCCACCAATAATAACATAGTCTGTATGCGTATATAGTTTTACAGAAATAAGAAGCATACATATAAAAACGGCAGCAACAGATGCTATGGTTAACAACGTTTTATGTTGTACATACCAAGGATGCATATAAACAGCTTTACAATGTTTATGTTTTGAAGTTTCCCACTCAAAAAGCTTTACAAGATACTGATATTGAACTGACACTTTATGGTTCGATTTAACAAAATACGAACGCAATATATCTTCTTCCTGCCTACTTGTTTCACCTCGCAGATATTTCTCTACAAGCAATTCTATATTTTGCTGTTTCATATTCTCTATGTTGTTTTCCAAATAATTGGAAAGTTTATGCCTTTATTTAACTTTTATTATTCAATTCATTACGATAGTTCGACATTTCATGAAGAAACATTTTATGGCAAAACCTGTTCTTTTATTTTACCATTTGATTTTTTTGTTTCTTTGTATATCGGTACAATTTTAATTGATCTTTGTCTCTTGTATTGTTCATACTTACAAATATAAATCCCATCATCTGACTCTATTGTTAGCTTCTGCAAATATCGCAACTTATTTGTTTTATTTTTTTTCAAAGCTAAGTTCTTTCAGTAGCCGTACTCGTATAAACTTTCGTGCCCTTGATAAATTCTGTCGCAAGGCTTCTGCACTACAACCACAAATGGCTTGTATCTCACAAGTCTCATAACCCACTATATCTTTTAGCATAAACACCTGCCGTTGTAATGGCGGTAACCTGTCTACAATGCGAGAAACCAAGGCTATTTGGTCTTGATGCTCCACTTGTTCGTCAAGCTGACCTATATCTATTTTACGAGAAAGTTGTTCGCATTCATGTTGTCTATGTCGGTAGTGATCAATAGCAATACCTTTTAGTGTACGCAATGCCAATGCCTCTAAATTAGGATGACTGTCAAGCTGTTCGCGCATATTCCATAATTTGAGAAATGTTTCTTGCACTAAATCCTGTGCATCTACATCCCCCGTATTAAGTCGTTGAGCCTGTGTTAGCAAAAAATTGTGCAGACTTACAATCTTATGCTCGAAACTTTTTATATTCATCATTCTACATATTAAACGTATGAAGAGAAAAAATGTGACATGAGAGATATTTTTCGAAAGTTTTTTCGTATTGCAACTAAAGGGCGGTTCTATAAATTACCACCGTAAAGTTTTTTATGTCAGTCTTTTTACGTTTTGTCATCTTGTGGACTCTTTTTGGTTCAATTTGCTTGTTCGTTCAGTCGTATAGCTCGCTATACTTCTTCACTCACAAACAAATTGACCTCAAAAATAGTCTCACAATCTGTTAAAGCGTAAGCATCCAACATTAGCCATCTTTGCTGTTTTTTCTACTTTACTATCTTTGCCAGAAAAAACTTTATGTTTGCACTCAACGAAACAAATGTTTTTCTAACAAAGGTAGAAAAGTAGGAAAACTGCACAAAAGTGGCTAATATTGGATGCTTACAAAAAAAGCTGATAATTGGTATTCGTGGAAGACTACTAACTACCAGCCATATATTCATCAATGATATAACGATAACGGATTTAGTACATAGGATGTGTCATATCCTCTGGACGAACCCATTTATCAAAGTCTTCTGCTGAAACATAACCTAAACGAATAGCTTCCTCTTTCAAGGTTGTACCATTCTTATGGGCAGCTTTGGCAATTTCGGCAGCTTTATAATAACCTATCTTAGTATTAAGAGCTGTTACAAGCATCAATGAATTGTTAACCAACATCTTGATACGCTCATAATTTGGTTGGATTCCTTCTACCAAGTGGATAGTAAATGATACAGCTGCATCACCTAACAATTGTGCACTCTGTAAGAAGTTAGCAGCCATAACTGGCTTAAATACGTTCAGCTCGAATTGTCCTTGCATACCAGCAGCAGCAATAGCCATATCGTTACCTATAACTTGCATACAAACCATCGTCATAGCTTCTGCCTGAGTCGGATTTACCTTTCCTGGCATAATAGAAGACCCTGGCTCGTTAGCTGGAATGATAATCTCGCCGATACCACTACGAGGACCTGATGCCATTAAGCGAATATCGTTGGCTATCTTATTGAGAGATACTGCCAATTGCTTTAATGCTCCATGAGCTTCAACGATAGCATCGTGTGAAGCTAAAGCCTCAAATTTATTTTTTGCTGTAACGAATGGCAGGCCTGTCAGCTTCGAAATATAACTAGCTACTACTACATCGTAATTTTTTGGAGTATTAAGACCTGTACCAACGGCTGTTCCACCTAATGCCAACTCTGACAAGTGTGATAAGGTATGCTCAATAGCTGCAATTCCATGCTCTAACTGTGAAGCATATCCACTAAACTCTTGTCCTAATGTAAGAGGTGTTGCATCCATCATGTGGGTACGACCAATCTTAACTACGTTCTTCATCTCTTCCGACTTCTTTACCATAGCTGCGTGCAATTTACGCAAACCGGGCAATGTAACATCGTGTAACTTTTTGTAGCAAGCAATGTGCATTGCTGTTGGGAAAGTATCGTTAGATGATTGTGATTTGTTTACATCATCATTAGGCAACAATGTTTTTTCACCTTCACCAATCTTCTTACCAGCCAATTGATGTGCACGGTTAGCAATAACCTCATTAGCATTCATGTTGCTTTGTGTACCTGAACCTGTCTGCCAAATAACCAATGGGAATTGATCGTAAAGTTTACCAGCTAAAATTTCATCACAAACCTTTGCGATAAGGTCGCGTTTCTCTTGTGATAACACACCTAACTCACAATTAGCGTATGCTGCACTCTTCTTTAGATATGCAAAACCTTCGATGATTTCACAAGGCATAGAAGCCTTAGGGCCAATTTTAAAGTTATTACGAGAACGTTCTGTTTGTGGACCCCACAATTTGTCAGCAGGCACCTTTACTTCACCCAAAGTGTCCTTTTCAATTCTGTACTCCATATTTTTATTTATTAGTTAAAACGAAATTCAATATGCCTATTTTTATAGATTGTGATATATTAGTTACTTGCAAATTTACAAAAAAATAAGCAACTAATGCGTGTACTATAATATTTTCATTGTTATAAGCTTAAAAATATAGAAACCGCAAAGTCAACCAGTAAGTGCAAAATTACAAAACGTGTTTGAAGAATTAGTACTTTGGTGTAGAAATGTTTAGGAATGTTCTATAAAAGAACCCATTGATTATTAATAAGATACTTTTCTATTTCATATAAAATTAGTATGTTTCTATGAGAAAAAAGATAAAAATCATGCAGAAGGCTACAATATATAGAAAACCAATAAGCAAAAGTCTGTTTGAGAATGAGTTTACAATAGAAGTACTATCTCCGCCAATTCCTGAGTGCTCACACAATAGCAGATATTCCAAACGAAGAAACAATATGGACATACAAAAACAAAAAACACTCGAAAAAAAATGACACTTTTAATAGTCTGTTTGATGACTTCCGTATGTTTCTTAACGAAAAAGTTCTCTCCTTCAATGAGGGTAATTGATTAAAGTTTTACGCTGCTAATGTCTACAAGGTTATTAACAATGGCATAAATAGTAAGCCCTGCAGGTGAATGTATTTGCAACTTACGAGCAATATTTCTACGGTGCGTAATAACAGTATTGATAGAAATACACAAATGATCGGCAATTTCTTTATTGGTCATACCTTGCACCAAACTCACTATAACATCTTTTTCACGTTCACTCAAAGCCTCTTGATTACGAGGTGTCTGATTAATCATTGAAGAAATCTTAACCGACACATCATTCTGTCTTGACTGCTTTTCCAAACGTCTAATGGCTGGTGTAAAGATTTCATCCTCTACCAAGGCATGTTGAGTTAGCCATTGTTCACAATTATAAATGTTATAGAGCGTTGCCGTGAGCTGATTGTTATGTAATCCGTCTGAAGGCAAATACTTAATAATAATATTCTTAAGTTCTTTTAACTTCAAATCGGTTTGTCCGTGATGCTTTGAGTAAGTTTCAATATCGTAAGCCCCATTGGCACGTTTCTTCAGTAAATCATCAACGTATGGGAATACATTCTTTTCTTCATAGCGCATATGATTTCTGATAGAATGTGCGTACTCGTCATACAATTTCATGATGAGACGTGCCAAGTTATCAGTTTCATCAAGGGCATCCTCTAACTCTTTACGAATAAAGGGCAACTGAAAGTCGAGATAATAAGAATGACTTGCTTTAAGATATTTTATTAAGGTAGGAATAGATAAACGATCTATATCTTCTGTATCACGATACCCATTAATAGTTAGGTTTACAATAGCTAAAAACGTAAACGTATCTACATGTTGGCTCTCGCAAACCTCGCTAACGGTCTTATCTCCAAAGCCTAAGTTAATACCAAACGAGCCTAAACTTTGTAGGATACTATAATTATCAGCGATGATAGAAATGAGCTTATCATCAGCCTCATACATCTTGTGTATTTTCATTTACCTATACCTTAATAACGTAATTTGATGCAAAATTATAAATAATTTATCAATGTAGCAATAATTTCAATTAGGTTTTTGCACGTTTTTATTCATTTTTTGATATAAAACTGTATAATAAATACCTAATAATAGTGATGGAATTACCCACAAATAAGTATTGCATATTATATAGGTTGTTCTTATCTTTGCAACACTAAAAAAGAGTGTTTGTTCTACAACAATATTTCTGTAAGGTATTGTAAAAAACATTCTTTTTTAGCCTATATTTAAAAGTGCAGTGATGAGTGCTACTCTTGATCGTCAAATTCTCTATTTGATACCCTTTAAGTTCAAAAAGCGATATTTGAGGCGGGAATGCAACCAGAAACCTGCACTTTTTTATAGTTTAAGCAATCTGCTTATACTCCTCGGGGGGGCGCACCCTTGGCCGAAGGATAAACCTCTGCGGTGTTTTTTTATTACTTTTAGACTTATAAAAACACTGCTAAAATACCTTATGAATAATAGTAAATGGCTACATTGGTTAAATATTATTAGCGTACAGTGTAAGCGACTAATATTGGATGCTTACGACAAAGGAATACCCTCTATAAACGCATAACAAAGCCGCTAACAATCAGCGACTTTGTTATGGCCTATTATTATATACTCTGTTAAGGTTTCGTTGACCTTACCCAAAATTATCAAACATAATAGATTCTGGATCAACACCAAGGCTATCCAGCATATCTTGTACAGCTTTACTCATTGGGCCAGGACCACACATATAGTACTCTATGTCTTCAGGAGCTTCGTGATCTTTCAAATAAGTGTTGTACATTACTTGATGAACAAAGCCTACCGTGTACTTAACACCTGCCTTATCAGCCAATGGATCAGGACGGTCTAATGCTAAATGAAAGTGAAAGTTAGGATATTCCTTTTCCAAAGCATGGAAATCATCCAAAAAGAAAGCTTCACTCAACGAACGAGCACCATAGAAGTAGTGCATTTCTCGATCACGTGTGTGCAAAGTCTTGAGCATATACATAATTTGACTACGCAAAGGTGCCATACCTGCTCCACCACCAACCCAAATCATTTCTTTCTTTGAATCGAAGATAGGATGGAAATTTCCGTAAGGTCCGCTCATTCTTACTTTGTCTCCAGGTTTCAAAGAGAAGATGTAACTTGAAGCAATACCAGTAGGTACATCTCTAAATCCAACCTGTGGACGTGGCTTAAATGGTGTAGAAGCTATACGAACAGTTAAAGTAATAATATCTCCCTCTTCTGGATAATTAGCCATAGAGTAAGCACGAACAGTAGGCTCTGGATTGTGTGCTTTTAATGAAAGGATATTAAACTTCTTCCATGCACCGATATATTCCTCACCAATATCATTTTTATCAAAGTCTTTATCATAATCTATCTCATCATAAGCAGGAATGGCAATTTGCGCATACGAACCAGGAACAAAGTCCATATGCTCACCAGGAGGTAAAGCAACCTTAAACTCTTTGATAAAGCTCGATACATTTTTATTACTGATAACAGTACACTCCCATTCTTTAACACCTAAGATACTTTCGGAGATTTTGAGTTTCAAATCCCCCTTTACTTTACATTGGCAACCCAGACGCCAATGCTCTTTAATCTCTTTACGAGTAAAATGTCCACGTTCAGAATCGAGAATTTCTCCTCCACCTTCAACAATTTGCAAACGACACTGCCCACAACTGCCTTTACCTCCGCATGCAGATGAAAGGTGAATGCCATTTGCTGTAAGCGTACTCATGACCGACGCCCCCTGTGGAACGCTAAGTGTTTTCTCATCGTTAATAACGATATTAACATTACCACTTGGCGAAAGATATTTTTTTGCAACGAGCAATATGATGACCAACAATAATATGACTGCCAAGAACACCCCAATGCTCTGTAATATAAAAGTAGCTACCATAATTAATTATATTTTTAAGCCAGAGAAGCACATCATGGCAATAGCCATAAGTCCTACTGTTATAAACGTAATACCCAAACCTTGCAGTGGTTTTGGCACATCACTATATTGTAATTTCTCACGAATAGCACCCATCAACACAATGGAGAGTGTCCAACCTAAACCACTACCAATGGCATAAGCTATGGCATCGTATACATTGCCAATATACTGCGTGTTGTTAGGATCTAAGCTAATGCGCTGTTGCATAAACATTGAACCTCCCATGATAGCACAATTTACAGCAATAAGAGGCAAGAAGATACCTAACGAAGAATAGAGCGAAGGACTATATTTTTCTACCAACATCTCTACTAACTGAGTGATACCTGCAATAACTGCAATAAAGAGAATAAAACTAAGATAGCTTAAATCCATAGGATCTAATACCTTTGTTTGCAACAAGTAATCAATAGGAACAGTAACAAAAAGAACAAATGTTACTGCAATACCCAAGCCAAACGAGGTTTTAACATTCTTCGATACTGCCAAGAATGAACACATTCCCAAGAAGAATGCAAAAATCATATTATCGACAAATATCGATCTAAAGAATAATGATATGATATGTTCCATAATAATTCTAATTTTAGTTGTTTAGCTTGAACTTACTTCTTTTCTTTATAGATGTATGCTCTGTGAAACCAGATAACACAACCTAACAGAATCAACGCCATAGCAGGCATGGTCATCATACCATTATTCATATATCCCATATCATAGAATGATTGTGGAATAATAGTAAAACCCAGCAAAGAACCTCTGCCCAATAATTCGCGAATTACACCTACTATAACCAAGATAATAGCATAACCCAAACCGTTACCAATACCATCTAAGAACGAGGGCCAAGGCTTGTTGGTCATAGCGAAGGCTTCAAGACGTCCCATTAAGATACAATTAGTAATAATCAATGCCACATACACCGATAGTTGTATACTTACATCGTAAGCAAAAGCCTTTAGTATCTGACTAACTACTGTTACCAACGCTGCGACAACTACCAACTGTACGATAATACGTATACGCATAGGGATTGTGCTACGAATAATAGAAATAATTACATTAGAGAAAGCTGTAATCACGGTTACTGCCAATCCCATAACAATAGCTGGCTTTAATTGCGAGGTAACAGCCAATGCCGAACAAATTCCCAATACCTGAACCAACACGGGGTTATCAGAATTGAGTGGGTTCGTTAAAACCTTTTTATTTTGTTTTGAAAATAATGCCATAACTATAATTTATTTTTCTTTAAGGAATTTTATATATGCACTTAAACAAGTATGTAACATCTCTGTTACACCATTTGATGTTAAAGTAGCACCTGTAACAGCATCAACTTGAGTTTCAGGATTCGTAATTTTCTTATTTACAGAGAGTACAATTTGGTTAGGATCTTGTTCAAACAATTTCTTACCATGAAACTTTTCTTGCCAAGCTTGATTGTCTTTAATCTCAGCACCCAAACCAGCAGTTTCACTTTCGTGATTGAAATAAGCTCCAAAAACAGTAGCCTTGTCAGCATTGATAGCTATATAGCCATTGATAGCTCCCCACAAGCCTTTACCGTAAACAGGTATAACATATTTGGTTTCACCATTCACCTTACATACAAACAAGGCTAACTTACCATTCTTAAAGTCAGCAGAATTAAGTGTAAATCCGTTTTTATCACCCTCTTCAGTTCCTTTATCTAACACTTTACCTTGTGCATCAATGATTTCATCAGCAACAACAACCTCTTTGTAGGTTTTATCGGCATCATCATCATTCAAATTCCTGATATTCAATGAATTTAATATCTGCTTCTTCTTGTCCAATGCTACATTAGCATCTTGTGCAGGTTTAAGAGCCTGAAACACAAAAGCCAAAAGGAAGGCAACAAGAACCACGATAATGATTGAATATATAATAGTATAAGTATTTGAATTTGTATTCAATCCTTTTTTCTTTCCTTCAGCCATCGTCTTATTTATTATGAGCAGTTAAACGTTTCATTCTCTTATTGATATTGCGTTCTACCACACAATAGTCAATTAAAGGTGCAACCATATTGGCAAGCAATATAGATAACATCATACCCTCTGGATAACCATGGTTCATTACACGGATAATCATAGCCATAACACCAATTAAAGCACCATAAATATATTTACCAGCTTCTGTTCGTGCAGAAGTTACAGGATCGGTAGCCATAAACACTGCACCGAAGCAGAAACCACCAAGAACAATGTGCTCGTACCATGTAATAGGCGTCATACCCAAAGCGTGGAAGATAGCTGCCATTACACCACCACCTAGAAATACACTCAACATTGTCTTCCACGAAGCAATCTTGGTAAACAATAAAATAAGTGCACCAATAGCAATAGCGATAACACTTGTTTCACCAACAGAACCAGGAATCAATCCTATAACCATATCACTAATAGAATAAGGTATGTCTACATGTTGTGAAAGTTCGCCAAGTGGTGTTGCCATAGTTGTGGCATCAGGAAGATTGTTGCCTAAACTAAAGATAGTATGATCACAAAGCCAAATAGTATCACCTGTCATTTTACTTGGATAAGAGAAGAACAAAAAAGCACGAGCCGACAAAGCTATATTGAAGATGTTCATTCCTGTTCCACCGAATATCTCTTTACATAAGATGACAGCAAAGGCTATTGACAATGCCAACATCCATAATGGACAGCTAATAGGTACTATCAAAGGCATTAACATACCTGTTACCAAATAGCCTTCTTGGATTTCTTCTTTCTTCCATTGTGCCCAAGCAAACTCAATGCCCAAACCTACAACATAAGAAACAATAATCTTAGGTAAGAGAGCTAAGAATCCATAAAAGAACATTGCCCAGAAAGAAGCATTCTCCAACTGTCCTGCTACTGAATAGTTTTGGTATCCTATATTATACATTCCAAACAACAAAGCAGGTATCAAAGCTATAACTACAACACTCATAATCCGCTTAGAATCAATCGAATCGTGGATATGTGAACCTGTCGTAGCCGTTGTATTAGGAACATAAAGGAAACTCTCAAAACCATCATACACACTCCGAAAAGCATGAAGGTTACCACTCTCTTCAAAGTGAGGTTTTATTTTATCTAAATATTTTTTTAAGCTCATATCCTTATGCGTTTTCTTTACGTAATATATCTAATCCTTTACGTACTATATTCTGAAGTTCTAATTTAGAAGAATCAACAAACTCAGCTACAGCAAAATCTTCTGGAGCCACTTCATAAACACCTAGTTGTTCTTGTTTGTCAATATCTCCAGTTATCATTGCCTTGATAAGGTATTCGCCATAAATATCCATTGGCAATACTTTATCATACTCACCACTCATAATAAGATGACGTTCACCTCCCTTAATACGAGCATCTATATCGTACTCTTTATTCTTACTCATAAGCCATGAAAAATAGCTATGAGAAGCAGAATACTGATTGGTTCGAGGTAATATCCAACCTAAGAACTCATCAGCATCATTACCCTCTGGTATCACACAAACTTCTGATGTATGTGCACCTAAATAATCATTTAACTGACAATGTTTACCTGTTAAAGGATTACCATTGATGATACGTAGTGTACCTGCTTCGGCAGCTTTTTCATCTACTTGATGAGCCAATATATCTTTGAGCGGAGTACCCACCAAAGCATCTACATACTGTGGATTGGCAACTTCGCTACCTGCCACAGCAATGGTACGAGTTAAGTTTACTTTACCCGTCATAAAAAGTCTACCAATAAAGATAACAGCCGTTGGCTCTACAGTCCAAACAACTTCGCCTTTGTTAACAGGATTCAAGTGGTTAATCTGCACACCAACATTGCTCGAAGGGCAAGGTCCATCAAAAGCAGTTACCTCAACATTTTTAGCTTGAAGCAAAATCTCGCTACTTTGTCCTACATGAATACTCAAATACGTTTTTGCAATTTTAGATAACGCTGTTAATCCTGTTTGAAAAGCCTCTTCATTGCCATTTAGTTCAAACTCAAACTTTCCTGCCAATGGCATATTTCTAAATGCAGATACAAAGATAGCTTTTGGCATTGTTTGAGGATTGGTTGCAATAGCATATGGCAACTGATTGATATAGCCAAAAATACCAGCTTGTAACAAAGCATCTATCACTTCAGAAGAAGAAAGTGTGCATATATCCTTCTTACCAAAATCCACAAACTCTTGTTGAGCACTTGCTTCAACAACAATTGCCATTACCTTACGCCTATTACCTCGTACTATAGCTTTTACTTTTCCACTAACAGGTGAGGCATATTTTACCTCTGGAAAATTCTTGTCTACGAAAAGGGCATCACCAACTTTCACTTCGTTTCCTTCACGGACAACGACACGAGGGGTAACACCAACAAAATCATCTGGAACCAAAGCATACTCAGTACTCAACCCCAATGACATTTTTTGCTGTTTAGCTTTACCCTTTAGATTAATGTTTAAGCCCTTACGCAACTTAATTATATTTACCATAAAATATATAAATTAAACTTTTTCAAAATAAAGAAGGTGCTATCATTTGTCTATACACTAAATATTATCGCAAAATTAGTAACTTTTACTGAGTAATAAAAGAAAATTGAAGCATTTATTTATTGTAGAGAAAAAAATGATGTATTTTTGTAGTCGTAAATAAACAAGCATTCTGAAAAAGTTAAGAAATATACTAAACATTACGATATGGAGCATTGTAGGATTTTATCTTACAATAGCTTTGTTATTGCATATACCATTGGTACAAAACTTTATCGGTGGGCAGGTAGGGGATATGCTGTCAAAAAAATTGGGTACTCAGGTGCAAGTGCAACGCATAGACTTAGGATTTCTTAACCGACTAATAGTTGATGGATTATACATAGCCGACCAAAAAGGTAAACCTCTGCTTAAAACTTCTCGCCTTTCCATTAGCCTAAATGTCATTTCTCTATTGCAGGGAGATATCAGCATATCCTCAGCACAATTGTTTGGATTATATGCTAACTTATACAAAGCCAATGATAAGTCAAAAACTAACTTCCAGTTTCTCATTGATTCACTAACAACTAAAGACACACCCAATCACACTCATACTTTCAGCATCAACTCATTGATTATCCGACGAGGTTCTATTTCATACAATGCTCTTAACAAGCCAAAAACCAACAAGTTATCTTTATCTCATTTAACATTTACAGATATCAGCTCGCATATTGTATTTAATCAAATTGATAAAGATTCGCTGGACATTAATCTTAAAAAACTTTCGTTCAAAGAGCAATCAGGACTTTACGTTAAAGCACTCTCTACAAAATTCGTACTTGGAAAGTATGTGGGAAAATTAAACGCATTTCGTTTATCACTTCCTCACACTAAAATCACTCTTCCACAAATTACAGCAACATTCCAACGTAAGCAGAACCAAATTATATTTTCTTCACTTTATTATCAAAGCAAAATAACCAAGTCTCAAATTACCCCATCCGACTTATCCTTCTTATTGCCTCAACTAAGCAAATATACATCACCTTTTTATTTTAGTACAGCATTTAAGGGGTCACTTCATTCGCTGCAATTGTCTCAGTTACATTTGCAAGATAACAACGACATATTGTTGCAAGCCAATGCTTCCATACAGAACTGGCATCATCATCTTCAATGGGTATGCCATATACAGCAGCTATCTGTTAACCAAAAGGCTCTAAAAAAATATGTTCCTGCTAATTACACACATTTACCCCTTCAGAAAATAACGTATTTGCAACTTTCTGGAGAGGCTCAAGGAAAGGGAAAAAACCTTAAAGCTCAACTCCAAATAGCATCTAATTTAGGCAAAATACAATGCAAGGTCAATAAACAACAACAACATTATCAAGGTTCTCTCATAACTCACACATTTGATTTTGCAAAATT
Organism: uncultured Prevotella sp.; assembly: GCA_946999045.1. GTDB lineage: Bacteria > Bacteroidota > Bacteroidia > Bacteroidales > Bacteroidaceae > Prevotella. Next base: position 22,145 of record CAMQBR010000003.1, on the reverse strand, counting down.
ATTAAACAATCATGATTTAGGATTACTATCTGCAAATATTCAATTGCAAGGTTTTCTACAACCAAATACCAACACAACTTTTCAAATTATTGGCACTTTACCACAAATAGATTATAAGAAGCACACTTATCAACAAATAAAATTAAAAGGTGTGGTCGAAATCAATCGTACATTACAACTTACTCGCTTGCAAGGTAATGCATCCATCAATGACCCTCTGGGAAACTTACAACTTAGCGGAAACGTTGCCAAAACAGGGTACATATACACTGCTAACCTGGAAGCACAAGCACACAATATACACTTATCCATATTTAACGTGCCTAAAAAGTGGCAGCACAAAATACTTAGCTTTCAAGCTAACACACAGTTATCAGGACGTAATATTAAGGATGTGATAGGAAAAATAAATCTGCATAACTTGCACTTAATGGGGCCTAACTCACAATATTTATTGTCAAACATTGAGATAAGCACAGGTTACAACACCCCACAAGAGCACTATATTTCACTTAACAGTGATTTTGGTAAAGCTCATATTGTTGGTCATTTCGATTATGAAGAACTATTACAACATCTACAAAACATTATTGTAGAGAAACTTCCAGGATTACAAAGCTTTATATCAATAGAAAAACGTACAGCAACTAAAACTAATATGAAGCTATACGCTGAAATAAACAAAGCCGATTGGACTAATTTTTTCTTTGATATTCCTATTACATTACAAGCTCCTGTAATCATTAGGGGAATAATGAACAGCGAACACCAACTGCTAAATATTGACCTCAATGCGCCTCACTTTATATATCAAAACAAGCATTACAAAAATTGTCTGGCCCATGCAGAAACAATAAACGACACCTTGTACATCAATGCGAAAGTCAAACAGCAAGATCAACAGCAAAAAGCATGGACATGGGCCATACAGTCGGCTGCTGCAAACGACCATCTAATGACAAAGTTCTCGTTCTGCAATAGTCAAGAGCTTTCTCTGTGTGGTACACTCAATACCGAAACTCAATTTTTTAAGAACACCCAAGGTAAAGTGGCTGCTCATATAACTGTGCATCCTTCTCAAATTCTTGTAGAAGATAGTATATGGCACATCGAACCGTCAGACATTATTTATAGTAAAAACAACCTTTTAGTTGACCATTTTTCTATACATCACAACAATCAGCATATTATTGTAAACGGATTTGCCAATAAAAACACATCCGACTCAATGTCTGTTGACTTAAAGAATATAAATGTTAGCTATGCACTTAATTTGCTCAACTTCCATTCAGTTGAATTTGCTGGTTCATTATCGGGCAGAGCCTGTCTTTCCAACATTTTTAGCAGATTACAAGCTCATGCTAATGTGAAGGTACAACATTTTACATTCCAATCAGGCAACATGGGCACCTTAGATGCTAATATTAACTGGAACGAACATCGAAAGCAAATCGATATTCAAGCTGTTGCAAGCGATACAACACAGAAAACCATTATCAATGGTTACATATCCCCACAACACAATGATATGGATATTTCTCTGCAAACGCACAATACAAATTTGCAATTTTTAGAAGATTTTTGTGGTAGTTTTATGCAAGATGTCAATGTACATAGCAAGGGTAATTTACGACTGTATGGCGACTTGGGCCAACTTAATCTTACGGGCAAAGTAGTGGCTAACGGCTCATTGGGTATTATCCCAACCCATACTATCTATACATTGCGCCAAGATACCATTACGCTTGTACCCAACAAAATCATATTTAACAACAATACTATCTACGACCGCAATGGCAACACAGGTAGTATTTCGGGCGAAGTGTCTCACAATAATTTTGAACATTTTAAGTACAATCTCCATATCAAAACAGACAATTTATTAGCATTTGACACACATCAGTTTACAAACCAAACGTTTTACGGAACCGCATTTCTCACTGGCACTTGCCATATCAACGGAAAAAGTGGAGAACTTAACATAGATGTAAATGCTACACCGCAAAAGGGTTCACAGTTTGTGTATAAAATTTCTAACCAAACCAACATTGACAGTAACGAATTTATCAAATGGGTATCACACAAAGACTCGCTGTCATCCGATTCCATATCATCGTCTACGAACCTTCCTCTTAATGAAATATTACCTCACATATCCAGTGATATCCGGTTAAACTTTCTCGTTAATTGTACACCTAATGCCACTATCAAAGTTATCATGGATAGCAATACGGGCGACTACATCGCACTTAATGGCAATGGAGTGCTACGTGCAACCTATTATAATAAGGGTTCTTTCGATATGTATGGCAACTTTGTAGTTGACCATGGCATTTACAGATTAACGGTACAAAACATCATAAAGAAAAGCTTTCAGTTTAAGTCTGGTGGAACTATCGCTTTTGGGGGAGACCCATATAATGCTTCGCTTCATCTCAATGCCGCATACAGTGTCAACAGCGTAAGTTTGTCCGACCTGAGAATAGGCAAATCGTTTACCAACAACAATATTCGTGTCAATTGTTTAATGGATATAACAGGCACTCCTAATACCCCGAAAGTAGATTTTAGTTTGGACATGCCTACCATTAGTAACGATGCCAAACAAATGGTGTATAGCTTGATTAACAGCGAAGAAGAAATGAATCAGCAAGTTTTGTACTTATTGGCTGTAGGACGTTTCTACACACAAGAAAACAAATATGCAGCCTTAGAGAATCCCACCCAACAAAGTCAGGCAAGCTTAGCTATGCAAAGTATTTTGAGTGGAACGCTTAGTCAGCAACTCAATGATGTCATCAAGTCGGTTATAGACAATACCAATTGGAATTTTGGTGCTAACATCTCACCAGGTAACGAGGGTTTTAACAATGCCGAATATGAAGGTATCTTGAGTGGTCAGCTGCTCAACAATCGGCTACGCATCAATGGGCAGTTTGGTTACCGTGCCAATCCTAATGCCACAACCAATTTTATTGGCGACTTTGACATCAGATATTTACTGTATCCCAATGGCAATTTGGCTATAAAAATATATAACCAAACCAACGACAGATACTTTACACGCAACAGTTTAACGACACAGGGTGTGGGCTTAATTCTTAAAAAGGATTTTACTAACCTGCGTGATTTGTTTGAAAGAAGAATGAATAAAAAAAACACATTAAAGAAAAAGAAAATAGATAAAACTTTTAAGGGCGGTTCTATAAATTAGCTTTGACAGATTGTGAGACTATTTTTTTGAGGTCAATTTGTTTGTGAGAGAAGGAGTATAGCAAGCTATACAACTGAACGAACAAGCAAATTGAACCAAAAAGAGTCTACAAGATGACAAAACGTAAAAAGACTGACATAAAAAACTTTATGGTGGTAATTTATAGAACCGCCCTTAAATAAAAAAAATAAATTAAGGCTGTTTCTATAAAAAGAATCCAAAAGATAGCAAAACATATTTTATAAAAATTACTCACAAAATATAGTGATAATTTATAAAACCAGCACTATACAAAACATTGTTATGGTATCATAATACACATTTGTAGGTATTGCTTATAACAAACCTTCTTTATAGTTTTGTATACCAAACTATAAATAACCTTACAAATAACAATAAATAATGGAAACAAAACAATTAACAAGCGTACCCGAAACCATGCTTATTACAGTGTGGGCTAAAGCTGTGGAAACTAAAAATAAAGGCGGGCTGCTTTATGATGAACTTGCCCTGAAAATGATAGACCATATAGATTATGATTTTAGCAAATTCAAAAACGTAAAAATATCGCAAGTAGGATGCTGCATCCGAGCTAATTTAATTGATAAAGAAACCAAGGAGTTTCTTGCCCAACATCCCGATGCTGTGGTTATTCAGTTAGGAGCAGGACTGGATGCTCGCTACCAACGCATAGGTTGTCCAGAAGTAACACATTGGTTTGACCTCGACTTAAAAGAATCACTTGATATTCGTCGAGCCTTATTACCCGAAACAGAAAAAAACACTTACATAGAAATGTCAATGTTTGATAATGGTTGGATAGACACCGTAAAAGCATACCACAAGCCAGTACTCATCATCATCGAAGGTGTATCTATGTATTTTTCCCCCGAAAAAATAAAAGCTTTCTTCTGCAATCTGTGTGAAAATTTTGAGAAAGCAACCATTTTATTAGATATACTCGCCTACAAAGCTGTGAAATACAGCAAGCACCATGATGCAGTAAAGCAAACAAACCATAAAGCGAAATTCTTATGGTCAATATTATATACAAAGGAAATGGAAATATGGCATTCTAAACTTCACGTTGGAAAAGAATATTATATGAGCGACCATGAGCACAAACGTTTCCCTCTCATCCTTCGCTTACTCTATAAAATTCCATCGTTCTATCACAACTTCAACCAACGCATAGTACGATTAGAAATTAGATAAAAAAATATTTACATACTATATTCATAATTCGCATATTTGCAATCACTTTACTCGTAGCTTGCAAATATGCGAATAATAAGCATTTTGGTATGTTACTATTTTTCAACAACTTACCTATTTTTAATCCTCCAAAAGATTGTTAAAGCATTATATTTACCAAATAAAAGCCTTAAATTTCTCTCATTATACCATGCAAATAAGAGCTTTAAGTACACCAGTTTGCCTCATTAACTCATATAAACAACATTACTACCCCATTGAGTTAGTACAACAAACAAATAAATTCGGCTTTATCATTGCATTTTTGTATCGTGTTTTTATCTAAAATACAAATATTAAAAATGTCAGTTTTATTTACAAATATAGCTATCCTCCCAAAGCATATTTACAATGTGAAAATATGCTCATCCGTGCGATATTAGCGCATGAATATCAAACATCCACACAAAAAAGAAAGCATATTTCAGCAAAAAAAGTCAATACCCTCTCCTTTCTGTGGAGAGGACTTAGAAAATCCCCCCTCCTTTTTTTAAAACGAGTTTGACAATCCTATTGACAAATACTCTTTATACATAAAGTATCCTTTATGTGCATCGCGCACCCTACTATCATCAAAACGAGGATAAAAATAAAGATTAGTTGATAAGAACCTCGTAAACTGAACAGATAACGTATTTTCCCATTCTACCTCAGCACGCTTATACGAAGTGTAACCATACAAACGAGTCTTCCAGCGAACCATATCCGTAATATTCCAAGTAAGGTCAATGTTCATACTCGAGCCATAATCGTCTACATGATGCTTGCCTTTCTCTATACCAAACAATGTAACCAAGTTACTTCTGTCTACATAACGATAATGATAAGCCAAAGGCGAAAGGTTGACGTTACCTCTTAACCGCCCCTTTAACCAATTAACACTGTAACGCATACCTATAGCTAAATCAAGATTCAAGGGCGACAGGAAATCGGAAAACACTTTGTCGTTATTATTCTTGTAACCACGCATAAACTGCGTATTAGCAATAAGCTGCAACGAATAATACCAGTTTTTGGTAGCCTGCACACCAAAACTACAAGTATAACGAATGTCATCAGTGTTGGTTTTCAAGCTACGAAGCGAATCATTATCAATGGTTTGAAAGCCCAATTTCATTTCCAACTTATGGTCGAGCGTTAACTTCTGTCGGTTGTTGTAATTCAAATTCAGCGTTACACTGCCCAACATAGAGTAGTTACTTTCACCACCCTTATACCAATTATCTGACACTTCGTTTTGTAAGAACTGCAAATATCCATCACCATTAAACTTCCAAAATTTAGGTTTCTTCACAATCAAGTTTACTGGTATGTATTCTGTTTCAACAGGCATCGGCTCTACTTTATCTACAAAGGTCGTCTTATTATTGATAGTATGCTCCTGACTGGTAGATACTTTTCCTTCTGCAGCTAACTGCGATTGTGTTTCCTTCACCAAATCAGGACGCATCATATAAATATAAAGCAACGCATTCTCTATCATTTCATTCAATGTAGACTTTGTATAAGGAGCATTGCTCAATTCAAATCGGTGTCTGATAATGTTATGGTAAAACGTAGTAGGCAAAAATAATCGAGCATACTTGCTACCCTCACCCCATAGCCTATCAGTAAGTTCATTGTTTACCTGCTGCAATGAGTCGAGTTTCTGTTTATACAAGCTTAAAGAGTCAGAATATGCTTTCACAAAAGCTGTAACTGTATCAGTTTTGTGTTTGGCAACTCTACGATTCGCTTGCGGTTGCGCATACATCATAAGAGCCATAAGTGATAGAACTGCCGAGCAAATAATTTTCATTTTACTTTACATTTATATGAGTAATTAGAGAGAAAATAGAAGAAAGAGTTACCAGGAATTAACAAACAAACGTTAAATACTCCATAACGAAAGAGACAAAATGTAACAAACCGTAAAAGTAATGTCCGCTAACTTCAGATAGCTTCACTCTTACTCTTTTTTACTCCATTCTATACCAATTTTCTCTGTATGCAAAGGTAGCAATAAAAAATGATAGTTGCTTGTACGTTTCGCAATTTTATACTAACTTTGCAAATTGTATGAATAGGTGTTTTCTATCCGTTAAAACATAATTGATAGGTTCACCTTTGGTCAATTAACTAAAAAAATACATCATAGCGTGGCAGAAACAAAGTATATATTCGTTACTGGTGGTGTGGTTTCATCATTAGGTAAAGGTATTATTTCATCATCTATAGGAAAACTTTTACAAGCAAGAGGGTATAATATTACTATCCAAAAGTTCGATCCCTATATAAACATCGACCCAGGTACATTAAACCCATACGAACATGGCGAATGCTATGTTACTGTCGACGGCATGGAAACAGACCTCGACTTAGGACACTACGAGCGTTTTACGGGCATCAAAACCACTAAAGCTAACTCGCTTACCACGGGTAGAATATATAAAGCGGTTATTGATAAGGAACGTCGTGGAGACTATTTGGGTAAAACTATTCAAGTGGTACCCCATATTACCGATGAGATAAAACGCAACGTAAAACTCTTAGGGCAAAAGTATCATTACGATTTTGTTATCACAGAGATTGGTGGTACCGTAGGTGACATTGAGTCTACCCCATTTTTGGAAGCTATTAGGCAATTAAAATGGGAATTGGGTAAAAACGCTTTGAGTGTTCACCTTACATATGTTCCCTACCTAAAAGCTGCTGGTGAGCTTAAAACAAAGCCTACTCAACATAGTGTAAAGGAATTACAGAGCATTGGTATTCAACCTGACATTTTGGTTCTTCGTACCGAAAAGCACTTGAACAATAATTTGTTGCGTAAGGTAGCATCATTCTGTAACGTAGATTTAAATTGCGTTATTCAGAGCGAAGACTTGCCTACTATCTACGAAGTACCTGTAAATATGCAAAACCAAAAGCTGGATGTGGCTATCTTAAAGAAGATAGGCTTAGAAGTAGGAGAGACACCAACTCTTGGTCCTTGGAAGAGTTTCTTGGAAAGACGCAAGAAGGCTAAAGAAGAGGTACACATTGGTTTGGTTGGGAAATACGATTTGCAGGATGCTTATAAGAGCATTCGTGAAAGCTTGTCGCAAGCTGGAACATACAACGACCGCAAAACGGTTATCACCTATATCAATTCTGAAAAGATAACAGAAGATACAGTTGCCCATATGTTGTCAGGGCAAGACGGTATTGTTATTGGTCCTGGATTTGGTCAGCGTGGCATAGAAGGCAAAATCATTGCTGCACATTATACACGTGAACACAATATTCCTACTTTTGGTATCTGTCTTGGTATGCAAATGATGGTTATAGAGTTTGCTCGTAACGTCTTGGGGTATACCGATGCCAACAGCCGTGAGATGGATGAACAAACGCCACACAACGTTATTGACATCATGGAGGAACAAAAGAATATTACCAATATGGGCGGCACAATGCGTTTGGGTGCTTACGAGTGTGTATTGAAACAAGGCTCACAAGTTGCCAATATCTACAAGCAAGAAACAATATTTGAACGTCATCGTCATCGCTATGAGTTCAACAATGCATTTATCAAAGAATATGAAAAGAATGGCATGATGTGCGTAGGTAAAAACCCAGAAAGTGATTTGGTTGAGATTGTAGAGATACCAACTCTTACATGGTACATCGGTACACAATTTCATCCCGAATATCAGAGTACCGTACTGAAACCTCATCCTTTGTTTGTTGATTTTATCAAGACAGCTATTCAAAATAAAAAGAAATAATACCTAATGGATAAGAATACTATTATGGGCCTTGTGCTCATGGGCATATTGCTCATTGGTTTTAGCTGGTGGTCGCAACCATCTAAAGAGCAACAGGCAGCACAAACAAAGAAAGACTCTATTGAAGCGGTACAACAACACAATGCCAAAGTTGCAAAGAAAGAGGCTGCAACGAAGCAAATGGCTGAACAAAAAGCCCAAATGCTTAACGACACCACTGCTCTATTCCATGCGGCTATGCAAGGTCAGGCGCAAGACATCGTACTAAAAAATAGTAAATTAGAGCTGACACTTAACACCAAAGGTGGTACTGTAACCAAAGCGGTTGTTAAAAATTTTAAGGACAAAGAAGAGCATCCTGACGTTACTCTGTTTGATGCTAACACGCAACGTCTCAACTTTAAGTTGGCTGCTAAGGAGACTAACATCGAGACACAAGACTTGTTCTTTATACCTTCACAGCAAACAGATTCTACTGTTACACTTACAGCTATCGCTGGACAGGGTAAACAACTCATCATTACTTATAAATTAGGTAAAGACTATATGCTACACATGCAGATGCAAGCCGTAGGCATGGGCGGACAGTTTGCACCTAATACGAAGAGTATGAGCGTTGACTGGAACGAGAGGTGTAAGCAACAGGAAAAGGGGTTTACCTTTGAAAATCGTTATGCTACACTTACTTATCATGAGTCTGACGGTGGAACAGATAAATTGAGTGAGACAGCAGAGAAGATAGACGAACCAGTAGACAAGAAGATAGACTGGGTTGCTTTCAAGAACCAGTTCTTCTCTGCAGTGATGATAGCCAAGAACAATTTTGATAAAAATGCCTTACTAACCAGCATTCCACAACAAAAAGGCTGTGGATATTTAAAGAATTATGAGGCTAAATTGAATACAGACTTCGACCCAACAGGCAAGACTCCTTCACAATTTGAATTTTATTTTGGTCCTAACGACTTTCGTCTACTCAACAACGTTGAGGAGGAAAGCACGTTTAATAAGGATTTAGAGCTACAACGTTTGGTATATTTAGGCTGGCCTTTATTCCGCATTATCAACCGTTGGTTTACTATCTACGTATTCGATTGGTTATCAAAATGGTTTCCAATGGGTGTAGTACTCATCCTCATCACCTTATTATTAAAAGTAATCACTTTCCCTATGATGAAGAAGAGTTATATGAGTTCGGCTAAAATGCGTGTACTCAAACCAAAACTTGAGGCAACTACCGCACAATATAACAAGCCAGAGGACCAAATGAAGAAGCAACAAGCCATGATGGCAGAGTATTCAAAGTATGGTGTAAGTCCGCTTTCGGGCTGTCTGCCAATGCTCATACAAATGCCTATCTGGATTGCTATGTTCAACTTTGTACCTAACGCTATTCAGTTAAGAGGTGAGAGCTTCTTGTGGATGAACGATTTAAGTACTTACGATCCTATCATTACTTGGGATAAAAATATATGGCTCATCGGTGATCACCTGTCGCTTACCTGTATTTTGTTCTGCGTTGCCAACATTTTATACAGTTTGATGACCATGCGCCAGCAGAAAGATCAGATGGTTGGTCAGCAAGCAGAACAAATGAAAATGATGCAATGGATGATGTACCTCATGCCGTTAATGTTCTTCTTCATGTTCAATGACTATTCGTCTGGACTTAACTTCTATTACTTCATCTCACTCTTCTGTAGTGCCATCATCATGTGGACACTACGCAAGACAACCAACGATGAGAAACTATTGAAGACATTGGAAGCTAAATACGAAGAGAATAAAAATAATCCCAAAAAGATGTCGGGCTTGGCTGCACGCTTGCAGGCTATGCAAGAACAACAACAAAAGATGCAGCAGATGCGCGAAGATTTGGAGAAAAAGAAACGTAAACTCTCTAATAAACAATGAAGAGAACAACACTATTAATGGCTGCAGCCGCCTTGTTTTTAGGGGGCGGTGCAGCCCAAGCAAATGGAGAAGTGAAAACGATTAAGCAAGAAAATGCAACCATCAAAGTGGCTAACAAACTAATGACTCCCGAGGCTCTTTGGGCTATGGGACGTATTGGTGGAGCTGCTGCATCGCCCAATGGAAAAAACATTGTTTACCAAGTGGGCTATTACAGTGTGCCACGCAACAAAAGTCAACAAATGCTCTTTGTTATAGATGCGAAGGGTAAGAACAAGATTCAACTTACTATGGGTACAAATAGCGAGACTGATGCAGCTTGGATTGATGGTGGTAAGCATATTGCTTTCTTAACTGCGGGACAACTATGGTGTATGAATACCGACGGAACAAACCGCAAGCAGCTTACTCACAGCAAGATAGATATTGAAGGCTTTAAGTTCTCTCCAGATGGAAAGCAAGTTATCCTCATCAAGTCTATCCCCTATTATGGCAGTATCAAGAAGAATCCTAAAGATTTACCTTTGGCATCTGGAAAACTGGTTACCGATATGAATTATCGCCACTGGGATCATTATGTTGAAACCATTGCCCATCCCTACGTTGCTAATGTTACCGCAAATGGTATTGATGAGGGCATTGATATTTTGAAGGGTGAACCTTTTGAATGTCCCACTGCTCCTTTTGGTGGCATAGAACAATTAGCTTGGAGTCCAGATTCGAAAACTATCGCTTATACTTGCCGTAAGAAAGAAGGTGTAAAGTATGCCATATCTACCGATACCGATATATTCTTATATACTATAGGCACAGGCAAAACCCGTAACCTCTGCAAGCCAGAAGGATATAAAGAGCCTGCCATTGACGCTACCAAGTCAATGAAAAACCAAGCTGTTAATCATCAAAAGGGTGATATGAGCGTAGGTTACGATATTAATCCTCAATTCTCAGCTGATGGTAAATACATTGCTTGGCAGAGTATGAAGAACAATGGTTATGAGAGCGATCGCAACCGTTTGTGTATCTATACCTTATCTACAGGAAACAAGAAGTATGTTACAGAAACATTTGACAGTAATGTAGATGCCTATTGCTGGGCTAACGATAATCGTACACTTTACTTTATTGGAGTTTGGCATGGTAAAACTCACGTATACCAAACTAATTTGAAAGGTGAGGTAAAGCAACTGACAGATGGTCAGTACGATTATGGAAGCGTACAGTTGTTAGGAAACACCAAGAGTCTGTTGGTATCTCGCCACTCATTGTCTCATCCTGATGACTTATATTTGGTTGAACCTTCAAAGAAAGCAAAGCAGTCAAAGGTTACTCAGTTAACAGATGAGAACAAACATATCTTTGATCAATTAGCTATTGGAAAAGTAGAAGAACGCTGGACTAAAACTACTGATGGCAAAGATATGTTGAGCTGGATTGTACTTCCACCTAACTTTGATCCGAGCAAAAAGTATCCCGCTTTGTTATTCTGCGAAGGCGGCCCACAAAGTCCTGTTAGTCAATTCTGGAGCTATCGCTGGAACTTGCAAATCATGGCAGCCCATGGTTATATAGTAGTAGCACCTAATCGTCGTGGCTTGCCTGGCTTTGGTTCAGCATGGAACGAAGAAGTATCAGGCGACTGGACTGGTCAGTGCATGAACGATTATCTCTCAGCTATTGACGATGCTGCTACATTACCATACATTGACAAGAATCGTTTAGGTGCAGTAGGTGCATCATTCGGTGGTTTTTCTGTTTATTACTTAGCTGGCCATCACAACAAACGCTTCAAGTGCTTCATCTCTCACGATGGTGCTTTTAACTTAGAAAGCATGTACACTGACACAGAAGAGGCTTGGTTCTCTAACTGGGAATATGAAGATGCTTTTTGGAACAAGGAACAAACAGCAAATGCCAAGAAGACTTACGCCAACAGTCCTCACAAGTCTGTTGACCAATGGGATACACCTATACTCTGTATTCATGGAGAAAAGGATTACCGTATTAACGCCAACCAAGGCATGGGTGCATTCAATGCCGCTCGTATGCGTGGTATTCCTGCCGAGCTTCTTATCTTCCCTGATGAGAATCACTGGGTACTTAAACCACAAAATGGTATTCTTTGGCAACGCACCTTTTTCAACTGGCTGGATAAATGGCTGAAGTAGGAGTCTCCCCCTTTCCCCTCTAAAGCCTCTCCCCCCTCCAGAAAAGAGAGGAAGTAATTAGTTAACTTGCTGCAACAGGGAGAGCACTCATTCTTGAGTGCGGCACTATAAATAAAATGTGAAATGTAAAAAGCATTTATATCACATTTTACATTTCACCTTTCACATTAATAACTTATGGTAGAAACATTTCAAAAAAAACTGAGCGACTCTCCAGCGTGGAGATGGACAGCTCTTGTATTATTAGCATCGGCAATGTTCTTTGCCTACATCTTTGTAGACATCTTATCACCACTACAGGAATTTCTGCAAACAGAACACGGATGGGATCCTATCGCCTACGGACGATTTGCTGGTTCTGAAACATTCCTGAATGTATTTGTATTCTTCTTAATCTTTGCAGGTATCATCCTTGATAAAATGGGAGTGCGCTTTACTGCCATTCTCTCAGGTTCGGTCATGGTCATTGGTGGAGCCATCAACTACTTTGCCCTAACCCCACTATTTGAAGCGAGTTGTTTCAAGACCTTTATGGATGGATGTCTCAACCTCCCCTTATCAGCTTGGAACATAACACCGTTCTACGAAGGAATGCCCGCATCAGCTAAACTATCAGCTATCGGCTTCATGATATTTGGTTGCGGTTCAGAAATGGCAGGTATCACTGTATCACGTGGTATCGTAAAATGGTTCAAGGGTAAAGAGATGGCCTTAGCTATGGGTATCGAAATGGCTATTGCACGTGTTGGTGTAGCTGTCGTTATGATAGCATCTCCAGCCATTGCTGCCATCAAACCTATCAGCGTATCACGTCCTGTTGCCTTTGAGATGTTGTTGCTCATCATCGGACTCATTTGCTTTATTGTCTACGGCTTCATGGATAAAAAGTTAGATACACAGGGTGTAGAGGAAGAAAAAGACGATCCTTTCAAGGTATCAGATATTGGTAAAATTTTATCTTTAAAGATGTTTTGGATCGTGGCATTACTCTGTGTTTTGTATTATTCTGCCATCTTCCCATTCCAAAAGTATGCTATCAATATGTTACAATGCAACTTGCACTTTACAGCCGAGGAAGCAGGATTGGTTTTCTTCGTCTTCCCTTTGGGTGCAGCCGCCATTACACCTTTCTTGGGTAACTTTCTTGATCATAAGGGTAAGGGTGCCAGTATGCTCATATTAGGTGCATTACTCATGATTATATGCCACTTAACCTTTGCTTGGATAGTTCCTAGCACACAGAGTGTTATCATCACTTATGCTGCCATTATCTTGTTAGGTATATCATTCTCGTTAGTACCTGCAGCCTTGTGGCCCTCTGTTCCAAAGTTGATTGATGACAAACTCATAGGTTCTGCCTACGCATTGATTTTCTGGATTCAGAACATAGGTTTGTATGCATTCCCTATGATTATAGGCTCTGTACTCCGTGCTTCTAACCCTGGTATTACCAACCCATTGAAATACAATTATACTGTTCCTATGATGGTATTTGCTTCACTGGGTGTCATTGCCTTAATACTCGGTTTCTTGCTCAAAGCATTAGACAAGAAGAAGGGCTACGGATTGGAAGCACCTAACATTAAAGCATAAACTTAGAACTTTATAATTAGTTTTTTTTGCTGATAAGCTAACAACTAGTAAATTTGTGTTTTTATAAAATATTTTACTATTATACAAGTAAGATTGTTAACTCGTCATTAAGCCACAGATAAAAAAATAGATGATTAAGCATTAAATTTTATCGGTGGCTTTATTTATTGTGTAAGCATCCAAGATTAGCTTCCTTTGTTTGGTACACCGTAAGCATCCAAGATTAACCGCCTTTGTGTGGTCTTCCTGCTTTACTACCTTTGCTCAAAAAACTTTATGTTTGCACTCAACAAAACAAATGTTTTTCGGATTTGTTGGTAAGCATCAAATAAAAAAAGCCCACTATCGTTACCAAGCGATAGCGAGCTTTTTTGTAGGAAGGAGCTCTTAAGAATATTTAGCTCCCTTCTAAAACAAGAAAAGTAACTACCCCACCCTTAAGGAGGGTTGGGTGAGACTTAAATATATGGTGTACAGAGATCATCCTCCAATAATGATATTTTGAGGTGATATTTATCCGTATATAGAATGTGCATCAATGATTGAGGTTCTGAAGAAGACGAAGGAGAAAGACTTAAAGCTACATGCCCCATGGTACGACGGAAATTGATTTCTACACACGGATGCACAAATAATTTAGCATGATGAGACAAACGAACAATCATCATATCAACCCCTAATGGTCCCATGTACATTGATTTTAGGTTACGGTGTAACATTGATTGTAATTGATTTTGTAGAAAATCTAATACCTCAAACGGTATATATTTTTCCAAGAGAGAATGTTTTTGTTTCTCTGTTGCAATAACATTGCCAGTATATGCACCATGAATGGTAGAGAATATAGACAAGCCCAAATACTTGACAGCACCATCTGGTTGTACCATAAACTCCATACCAAAGTCTAACACCTTATTATATAAAGGCTCTATCATTACCCCACCTTGACTTGCTATTACATTACGACACCAGCCCTCTACATGCGAGGTATAATCATTCTTTACATAGCGCAAGCCTCTGCCACTACTACTCCATGGAGCTTTTAGTACAAAATGCTTATTAGGCTGAGCAAACTGTTTCGTTAATATAGAGGCATTACCTGTAAAATATCTGCTTTCACCCACAAACATAGAATGAGATGCCACCAACTGAGGCAATATCTTTTTAGCTGCAAAGCAACGATTGCTCAAGTTTCGAATAGCCTCTAATTGCTGTTCTGTTGGCAACATCTTTTGAAAAGTAGAATTGATAGACACTAACTGATGCACCAAACTCTTATTGAAGCCCCATGCCTCTATTTGTACTCCAGACATATCCAGTATATGTTGCTGCAAATCGTTGTTAGAAACATAAATTACATCATTCGCATATCTGCCAATATGCCGAACAGATTCTACCGCTGCAGCTACATCATCAACCAACACCATATCACCTGATTTCGCCCACAGCGCAGGCAAGAAAGATAAATCGGCACGCAACTGTCGAGCTGCATGTGGGGGTGTAAATTGACACATATTGTTAGCTAAGGCTATATCGTGTTCAGGATTGAATATATGTAATTTCATAAATTCTTATTCTTCTTATTTATAAATTCTTTTCTGCTTTTTAATTTTGTACTGCAAAAATAATAAAATATATGATATTTTGCAATATAGACTTTGCAATTTACGAAATTAGTATTACCTTTGCAACGTTGTAAGATTGTAAATAACAGATTTGGTAATGGAATCTTTCTACCGCACACATACGCACCTTGTAGAACATACAAAAGCGCCCGTTCGTCGTATCCTTATGGATGAGATAGATTGGAACGACCGCTTAATTGGCATTAAAGGTACGCGTGGCGTAGGCAAGACAACCTTTCTACTACAATACGCACAAGAAAACTTTGAGAGTACTGACCATAGTTGCTTGTACATCAATATGAATAACTTCTACTTTCAAGGCTGTGGTATTGACGACTTTGCCGAATACTTTGTACAACACGGTGGAAAGGTTCTGTTGATAGATCAAGTATTTAAGCAACCCAACTGGAGTACTGAACTAAGAAGATGCTACGACCGCTTTCCAGAACTAAAAATTGTATTTACAGGTTCGAGCGTTATGCGATTGAAAGAAGAAAACCCCGAACTCAATAGCATCGTAAAGAGTTACAACTTACTGGGTTTTTCGTTTAGAGAATTTCTCAACTTAAAGACCAATCAGCAGTTTAAACCCTACACGCTCAATGACATTCTTACCAACCACGAGCACATAGCAAAGCACATTTTAGAGGAAACGTCTACCAAGAAGTACTTTAAAGAGTACATACACCATGGTTTCTACCCTTTCTTTTTAGAAAACAGAAACTTCTCGGAGAATTTGTTAAAAACTATGAATATGACAACAGAGGTAGACATCTTGCTTATTAAACAAATAGAGCTGAAGTATCTTACCAAGATAAAAAAACTATTTTATTTGTTGGCTACTCAAGGACAGTGCGTGCCTAACATCAGCAATCTGGCACACACGATCAATACAAGTCGGGCAACAGTTATGAATTACATCAAGTATTTGGCAGATGCTCGATTGCTCAACATCATCTATCCCATAGGACAGGATTTTCCTAAGAAGCCTACTAAGGTGATGATGCACAATAGTAATTTGCAATATGTGATTTACCCTAACGAGGCAACATCGCAAGACCTCATGGAAATATTCTTCGTCAATAATCTGTGGAAAGATCATCAGGTAAACCAAGCCAACAAAGACCATTTCTTTATAGTGGACAACAACAAGAAGTTTAAAATTTGCGATGCCACTAACGAACACAAGATAAGATACAATAGCGACACTATTTACGCAAGATACAACACTGAAGTGGGACGAGATAACCAAATACCCTTGTGGCTGTTGGGGTTTTTGTATTAGGGATACGCATTGTAATGTGGTGAACAGCACCACATCATACAAAAAAAAACAGAATTTAATAAAAACATTATAGTACAAAACAAAAACATTCATTAATATTTTAATAAAATGGCAAAAGAAAAAAAGTTTATCACCTGTGATGGTAACGAAGCTGCCGCTCACGTTAGCTACCTATTCTCTGAGGTAGCCGCTATCTACCCTATCACACCTTCTTCTCCTATGGCTGAGCACGTTGATACATGGGCTGCCAAAGGACGCAAAAACCTTTTCGGACAAACTGTTACTGTTCAGGAAATGCAGTCTGAAGGTGGTGCTGCAGGTGCTATGCACGGTTCTCTGCAGGCTGGTGCATTAACTACAACCTTTACAGCATCTCAAGGACTATTGCTGATGATACCTAATATGTATAAGATAGCAGGCGAAATGTTGCCTTGCGTCTTTGATGTCACTGCTCGTACGATTGCTACACACGCTTTATGTATCTTTGGAGACCACTCTGACGTTATGGCGTGCAGACAGACAGGATTTGCCATGTTCTGCTCTGGCTCAGTACAAGAGGTAATGGACTTAACTGCTGTTCCTCACTTAGCATCATTAAAAACAAGTATTCCTTTTATTAATTTCTTCGATGGTTTCCGTACATCTCACGAGTATCACAAGATTGAGATGATTGACCAAGAAGAATTGGCTAAACTTGTTGATCCTGCAGACTTACAAAGATTCCGCGACCGTGCTTTATCTCCAGAACGTCCTGTAACACGTGGTACTGCTGAGAACCCTGAAACATTCTTCACACACCGCGAGGCTTGCAATAAGTATTACGAGAATATTCCTGACGTTGTAGAAGATTACTTGACAAAGATTAAAGATATTACTGGTCGAGAATATCACCTCTTCTCATATTACGGAGCTAAGGATGCCGAGAATATTATTATCTTGATGGGTTCAGCTACCGAAGCAGCTCGGGAGGTTATTGACTATAAATTAAAAAATGGCGAAAAGGTTGGTATGATTTCTGTTCACCTTTATCGGCCATTCTCAGCTAAACACTTGTTAGCTGCTATCCCAGAAACAGTTAAACGTATTGCTGTACTCGATCGTACAAAGGAGCCAGGTGCTGAGGGAGAACCTCTGTACTTAGATGTTAAGAGTGCTTTTTACGATACCAATCGCAAACCATTAATCGTTGGTGGTCGTTACGGGTTGGGGTCTGCTGATATTACTCCAAGTCATATCATCGCAGTTTACAACAATCTGAACTTGCCAGAACCAAAGAACCACTTCACCGTAGGTATTGTAGACGATGTAACCTTTACCTCTCTCCCACTGCTCGAAGATATCCCATTGGGAGCTGAAGGAACATTCGAGGCCAAATTCTTTGGTTTGGGTGCTGATGGTACTGTTGGTGCTAACAAGAACTCTGTAAAGATTATTGGTGATAACACCACTAAGTATTGCCAGGCTTACTTTTCATACGACTCAAAGAAGTCTGGTGGTTTCACTTGTTCTCACCTCCGCTTTGGCGATTCTCCTATCCACTCTACTTATAAGGTAATTACCCCTAACTTTGTAGCTTGCCATGTTCAGGCTTACCTTTATATGTACGATGTTATCCGTGGATTGCAGAAGAATGGCACATTCCTTTTAAATACAGTATTTGACGGTGAAGAGTTAGCTAACTTTATTCCCAACCGTATTAAACGCTTCTTCGCTAAAAACAATATCACTGTTTACTACATCAACGCTACCAAGATAGCACAGGAGATTGGGTTGGGCAACCGTACCAATACTATCTTACAGAGTGCTTTCTTCCGTATTACAAAGGTTATCCCTGTTGATTTGGCTGTTGAACAAATGAAGGTGTTCATTGTTAAATCATATAGCAAGAAGGGGCAAGACATTGTAAACAAGAACTACGCTGCTGTTGATCGTGGAGGTGAATACAAACAATTAAACATAAACCCTGCTTGGATTAACTTGCCTGATGACGAGGTTGCTCCTGAAGAGGATGTTCCTGCATACATCAAGGAAATAGTTCGTCCTATCAACGGACAAGACGGTGACTTGCTCAAGGTTTCTGACTTTGTTAAATATGGAATGACAGATGGTACCATGCAAAATGGTTCGGCTGCATACGAGAAACGTGGTGTTGAAACGTTCTACCCTGAGTGGACTGCTGAAAATTGTGTACAGTGTAACAAGTGTGCATACGTTTGTCCTCACGCTGCCATCCGTCCATTCGTTTTAGACGAGGAAGAGATGAAGAACTTCGATGACAAGACGCTTACCATGAAGGTACCAAGACCTATGGCAGGAATGAACTTCCGTATGCAAGTAAGTGTACTCGATTGTGTAGGTTGTGGTAACTGTGAGGACGTTTGTCCTGGAAACAAAAATGGTAAGGCTTTAGCTATGATTCCATTTACTCGCAACGAAAAGCAAATCAACAACTGGAATTACTTGGTTAAGAACGTTAAGAGCAAACAAAGCCTTATCGATATTAAGAGCAATGTAAAGAACTCTCAATTTGCTACTCCTTTGTTTGAATTCTCTGGTGCATGTTCTGGTTGTGGTGAAACTCCTTACGTTAAGTTGATTGCTCAGTTGTTTGGTGATCGGCAGATGGTTTCTAACGCTACAGGATGTTCTTCTATTTATTCTGCATCACTTCCATCTACACCTTATACCAAGAACGAAGAGGGACATGGTCCTGCTTTTGACAACTCATTGTTCGAAGATTTCTGTGAATTTGGTATGGGTATGGCACTTGGTAACAAGAAGATGCGCGAACGTATCACCATTTTATTGAAACAAAGCATGGAAGGAGATCATGTCTCTGATGAGTTCAAGTCTGCTGCACAAGAGTGGCTGAATGGCAAAGATGATGCTGATGCATCTAAGACAGCCGCTGCTAAACTGAAACCATTGATCAAGGCTGGTGCTGAAGCAGGATGTCCTGTTTGCAAAGAGTTGAAGACACTCGACCACTACTTGGTAAAACGTTCTCAATGGATTATCGGTGGTGATGGTGCTTCTTACGATATAGACTACGGAGGTCTTGATCACGTTATTGCATCTGGAGAGGATGTTAACATCTTGGTTCTTGATACTGAGGTTTACTCTAACACTGGTGGACAGAGCTCTAAGGCCACTCCTCTAGGTGCTATCGCACAGTTTGCTGCTCAAGGAAAACGTATCCGAAAAAAGGATCTTGGCTTAATGGCTACAATATACGGTTACGTATATGTAGCACAAATAGCAATGGGTGCCGACCAGGCTCAAACTTTAAAAGCTATTCGTGAGGCTGAAGCTTATCATGGTCCTTCAGTCATTATTGCTTATGCTCCATGTATCAACCACGGCTTAAAGATTAAAGGTGGAATGGGTAGAAGTCAAGCTGAGGAAGCTCGTGCAGTAGCTTGTGGTTACTGGCACTTGTGGAGATTCAATCCAGAGTTGGCTAATCAGGGGAAGAACCCTTTCTTACTTGATTCTAAGAAACCAGACTGGAGCAAGTTCCAAGACTTCTTGATGGGTGAGGTTCGTTACCTTTCTGTAAAGAAGGCTTATCCTAACGAGGCTCAAGAGTTATTTGACGCTGCTGAAGAAATGGCTAAGTTACGTTACAACAGCTATGTTCGCAAGACAAAAGAAGATTGGAGCTTACCTACTAAAGAAGAGGCTTAATTACATTAACTGATATAAAATCGAGTAGGAGGTAAACACTAATTATAGGTGTTTATCTCCTATTTTCGTGTTCATTAGTCTCTCACACCACCGTACATATGGGAGTCCACATATGGTGATTTCTATCTTGTGTACCATCCGAGATATAAGCATCCAACATTACAAAACGTGTTTGAAGAATTCGCACTTTGGTGTAGAACAGTTTATTTTTCGGTCTTTCGTTCAATTTCTTTTGGCTGGTTTTATATAATTAACCTTTATTGAGTCGTGTCATATTTTGTAACTTTTGGAAAGGTATACAAAAATACTAAAACTTTCCAGCGGAGAAAGAGAGGCACCCCCCCCCTTGGCTTTGAAGAAATATCTTTTTCGCTTCTTTTATTTATTTCCAAAAGTTACATATTTTTTGAACTTACCATAGTAGTAGTTATAACCTTTGCTCTTCCTCTTCTATAAACTTTCAAAGAAAAGAGTAGACTCTTCTGTTGGCTCTAATCATTGTATAGCTAATAGAAAAAGATCTTTCAAAGAAAGCAACCGCCAAGTTTCATGATGAAGTTTGGCGGTTGTTGTGCTATCGAATCGGCATCATGGATGGTTTATAGCGTTATCCTTCAACGATTCGTATGTATCTGTAGTTCTGTAGGTGTCATTATTTGTAATATTCCTCGTTGTGCGCCCCTGTAATGCGTTGCTGACGTGGTGCGTTAGGTGCGCTTTCGCTTAAATCCCAGTTGGCAAAACAGCGGATAGTGGCATATTTGCCTCCTTTACCATCTGTCATGAAACCGCGATAAAAACCATTGGGGTGAAAATAGCGACAAAAGTAGGTCTTATTGGAGTTACCTGGGTTTTCATACCTATCGTATGGTTTCGACCCCGAAAAGTAGCAGGCGTCGTCAACTATTTGCAATCCTTTCCTGTCACCGTCATCATTGAGTATGCGAACAACGTCATTTCTATTGTTTTTGTTCCAATAGTCTGGTTTTGCTATCTCGTCAATGGTTATAGGCAGGTTGCCCAGCCAACGTGCCGTAATAGCAAGCCTTCGTCCGCGTCCATCCACATTACACCCGTTATTGTCTTCTGTGTGTATAACGAAACGGTAGGCACAGCGATAGCGATTGCCAGTAAGGTCTTTGTTGTCAGTGCTGCGTACATGCTCAAAACGGATAGCATATATCACCTTGCTGTTTCCGTCTATTACTGTCTTATATATGCTGTTGTAGAGCGATGGTGCGGAGAATCCTTGCAAGTCTTTAAGCTGAAGCCACTCCTTGAAATAACCGTCAAGCTGAGGACCAAGACCATCCGCCTTAAATCTAAGATTTTTACCCTCTAAATCTTTTTGGCTTTCTGTCCAATCTGGGTCACACTTCTTGGCTACATAGGGTAGTACTGCACCAAATTCTTCAATAGTGGGGATATGATAGCCTTCGGGAGCCTTTCCTGCTTCTACTAATATTTGAAGCTCTGACTGTTTAAATCGCCCTTTACCTAAGTTTGGTTCTAAATCGTTTGTGAAAGTCAGCGTATCTCTTGGTATTTCATTATATACTCTCTCTGGGCGAGCCAAGTTCGATTTTGCCATGCGTGCAAGCGGCACACGCCATTTGTAACGTTTGTCACCAGGACGCATCACCTTGAGGTTCACGTCCA
>CAMQBR010000002.1 GCA_946999045.1 uncultured Prevotella sp. | reverse complement strand
CATTTTCTGCTACAGAAACTGCTACACAAAAGCAGGCTCTCAAAAAAATGTAGCAGTTGAAGATGCAAAAATCGAAGTTCAAAACTTATTATTACGTAAAACTATTCAGCGGTAGGTGCATGACGCATCGTCAAATCTCAAATAAGGCTTGACTTGCATTACTTGCATTAAAAGGAGTTTGCTTGTGTTGCTTAACCGTCTCAACAACCAATTGTAAGTTTGAGAAATGCATCAGCTCCAAAATTAGAACAGAAAGAGCATGAGTTTTTCAGCTTGATTTTCAATTTGTGTATACATCATTCGCTTGCGTTGTTGTTAGGTGTAATCACTATATCTTTTATGAATTTGAAAATGTAGTTGCAATTTTTATCTATCCTTTTTTTCAAGCAAAGGTTGTGAAGAAGAAATACTACACAAAGTATGGCTAATATTGGATGCTTATTCTGGGTTACGGATAAAAATAAAGACGTCAAAAAAAAAATAACACATCTCTATATCAATATGCAAACAGTAACATCCACTCTTTCCAACTTTAATCTCTGCCTAAACGAAGATGTTGACGAACTTTTTATTTCTTTTTAAAGATAGAAAAGTTTACGCTGCCATAGCTTCTGTGTTCTACGAAATAAGGTAGTTGGTTAAATTCATCCTTCTTGCCATGTTCAAAGACAAAGATGCCACCCTCTTTTAATAAGTTATGTTCAAAGATTAAAGAAGGTATTTGTTTTAATTCGGATAAAGCGTATGGAGGGTCGGCAAAGATAAGTTCAAACTGCTGGTGGCACGACTTGATAAATCTAAACACGTCGCCACGAATTAATATATTTTGCTTTGTATCAATTTTTTGCATACACTTTTGTATAAACCGAGCATGCTCGCGGTTAGCTTCTACACTTATCACCTCATTACATCCGCGCGATAACAACTCTAATGAAATACTGCCCGTACCAGCAAACAAGTCGAGTGCCGTTATATCTTCAAAGTCCATATAGCCATACAGAACATTAAAAATATTCTCTTTGGCAAAATCTGTTGTAGGTCGGGCCTTAAAAGTATGGGGTACATCAAAGTGCCTACCTTTATATTTTCCTGTAATGATACGCATTATTTTCCGTTTAAGAAGAGAGTTGTTAAATCGAAAGGTAACCCCTTAATATTAGTAATGGGAGCTCTGTTAAATTCAGCAGAAGGATTGATAAAGTAAACCTTTTGCAAATAACGGTGAAGCGAAGTGGCAAGCCATTCACGTTCAGCCACATTACCCACAATATGCAACTCATCTTTCTCGGCATTTAATGCTAACAACTTCCATGTATAGAGCAAGAAATAAACAGAATCATGTAGATGAGGAATGCAAAATGTATTGCAAAACTTAAATCGATTTTGCTGAAAGCAGAACACATCTACCTTTTCATCATGAAAATAAGCATACATTTTTTTGTGTACCCCCGCAAAGTTACGTTTGTGTAGATAACTCCATACGGGTTGAGAAACAGGATAGAAGCGAACGTCATTGATATGATCGGTTAATACCATTTTTAAGTCTTTGTTCACTGCAAAAACGGCTACCGCATTCAAATTTGGCAATACGGTGTGCATTACCTCTTCATCAGCATGGCCCATAAAGGTATGTTGATATATAATTTCTATTTTTTCTTCGTGAAATTCATCAATAGGAATGAGCATAGTAGGTGCATCAATCATTATCTGTGCATGTTGATAGCCACGTGTTAGCAAGTCGCTATCCTCAAAAGCTTCACGGAGATTAGCCGCCAGTGAAATACCACTTTTAATAACGTATGGTTCAAATATTACTTGATATTCAGCAGTATTGTCAACCACCGAAAAGCTTAAAGCATGCTGACTAATCCTAAAAACCAATCGTGCCCTTTCCTTTTGTATGTTATTCCCAGTTTCCTGCATTATTGTTAGGTGTTACAAGGTCGCCAAATTTCAATCCTTCATAGCGTCCTTCATCTTGTCTGTTTTTTATTAATTGTTGTACCATCTGCTTGTTTAGTCCTTCTAAAAACACAGTGTACTTAGCTCTGCACTCCATTAGAGGTATTTGCGTTCCAGCTTTAGAGAGCTGCGTAGCCGTTTCAAGTTCAAACTTTTTATGTTGTGTATAAGGTATAAACTGCAACGAGTTTTTTAAGTATCCACAACGAATGAGCGAATCAAACGATGCCGTGTACGCACCTGTTCTAACTCTGTACTTTTCTTCGGCCAAGCGTATTTGTACCAATGTATGTTTAACGGCTTGTTCTCTTTTCTCTTGCTGCTGTTGAAAGTAGACAGGTCGACCAATGCTCAAGAAGCAAAGCAAGGCGAGCACTGCAACGCATCCTCCTAAAATATAATTATGCTTGATATTAACTTTCATGAGCGAATCTTTTATTGTATCTTTGCAAAATTACAAAATACTTTTCAATAAATGGTGAATATACTAAATTTCACTATTAAGTAATTTTGAAAAAAATAAGTAGCACAATTTATACTTACAAGTTGTTCAATGAGATTGGCATACAAACTCAATGAGATTGGCATACAAACTCAATGAGATTTACATACAAACTCAATGAGATTGGCATACAAACTCAATGAGATTGTTTTGGCATACAAAATAGAGAGTAAAATGATCATAACGTTAATGTGTTATCAGTGTATAAAACATTTAAATAAGTAACAAAGAAAAATGATGATATGCCGACATTTTTCAAAAATAATGTGAAATATGAATTATAAATTATGATTGTAAACGAACTACTTTATCAGATAAAACAACAATTTGCTTTTACCCCCACTGCTCAACAAGATGCTGCATTGTATATGTTTGCCCAATTCTTAATGGATACCGATACGCATATAGCTATGATTTTGCGAGGTAGTGCGGGAACAGGTAAAACAACGTTGGCAAGTGCCATAGCACAAACCATGGCATCATTGCATCAGCACATAGTGTTATTGGCTCCTACAGGTAGAGCTGCTAAAGTTTTTTCTGTAAACAGTGGTCAACCAGCTTATACTATTCATCGACAGATATATCGGCAGAAAACCTTTTCGGGAGATGGAGGTGTGTTCAATCTCAACTTTAATAAATATGAGAATATACTGTTTATGGTTGATGAGAGTTCTATGATTTCCAATCAAGGTATGGGCGACCAATTGTTTGGTAGTGGGTGTCTGCTCGATGATTTAATACAGTTTGTATACAGTGGTCGCAACTGTCGACTGTTGTTAATGGGCGATCCTGCACAGTTGCCTCCCATAGGTGAAGAACTATCACCAGCTTTATCATCCCAGTTTTTACAAGGATATGGATTAAAAGTATATGAATATAATCTTACCGAGGTGTTACGACAGAGCCAGGAGAGTGGCATCTTGTACAATGCTACCCGCATCAGAGAACTGATTACTCGCAATGAATTAACACAAATGCCACATGTTCGTTTTCAGTCGTTTGCAGATATTAAATCGGTTTCTGGTAACGAATTGATAGAATCGCTCAACTCCAGTTATACAGAAGTGGGAATGGATGAAACCATGGTGATAACACGAAGTAACAAGCAAGCCAACATCTATAACCAAGGTATCCGGAATACTATCTTAGATAGAGAAGAGATACTAACTACGGGCGATTGGCTCATGATTGTACGCAACAATTATCATTGGGTGAAGTCTCCAACGATGAAAGAAAAAAAAGACGAACACGTCATGACGTTTCTTGCTAATGGAGACCGTGCCGTGGTGCAGCGTGTACGCAACATTAGAGAACTGTATGGCTTTACCTTTGCCGATGTTTGGTTGCAGTTTCCCGATTACGACAAAAATGAAATACAGGCTACGGCTATCTTGGATAGCTTAACCACTGACGCTCCAGCTTTATCGCATGCTCAAAACGAGCAACTATTTAATGGAGTAATGGCAGATTATTCTGATATACCATTAAAGCAAGACCGTATCAAGAAAGTTCGGGAAGATACGTTCCTTAATGCCATTCAGATAAAATATGCTTATGCTATTACTTGTCATAAGGCACAAGGTGGTCAGTGGGCGCATGTATATATTGATCAAGGTTACATTACGGTTGATATGCTTACTCCCGATTATCTACACTGGCTTTACACAGCTTTTACCCGAGCCACAGAGAAGCTATATCTTGTTAATTGGAACAAAAATTTAGTAGAAAAATAGAGTTTTGTAGGGACGCACAATTCGCACGCTCGCTCAAACATTGTTATGCATAGAATAGACACAGGTCTTGCATACCTATAGCTTATAAAATAATGGCTTAACTTCTTTACGTAAGGTTCTACAAATTATCACCGTATATTGTGAATGAAATATATTTTGTTATCGTTCGTTTTTTTTTATATGAAACAGGTGTACTTCAACACTTCAAACAAGTTTGATCGTTATTTGGCTTGCATTGTTTTTGGTTCAAAATCTAACAAAGCTAATTTATAGAACCAGCCTTAGCATCTTATCAACTCAAAAAAATAAAAAAAATGCTTTCTCTACAAAATCTCTACCAATGGTTCATTCAATTTAATCATGATTATTTTAGCAATGAACTACCCTGTCCGCAATTGTTCATATCTCATTCTCGCACTCGTTTAGGCTCCATGAATTGTAAAGTGCTACAAACTCCAAACGGTGTGTACAGAAGTAACTATTCTATACGTATCAGCGATTTTTATGAGCAAACCGACAAAGAGTATCAAACAACTCTTTTACACGAGATGATACATTATTACATAGCGTATAACAAATTACAAGACAGTTCTGCACATGGTGTCATCTTTCAGAGAATGATGTCTGAACTTAATTTTAAATATGGTTGGAATATAAATATTAGTGCTACACAGCAGAATATTAAAGCAAGGGAGAGATTATTAGATAACAAACCTCGCCTTATCTTATCGATTGTACTTTCAGACAGAGGCAGATTTATTTCTGTTGTGAATATAGGATATATACACATCATAGAAGACAAAATAAAGACCATTCCAACCTTAGTATCTTACAAGTGGTACGTATCTTCCAACCCCTACTTTGCTAACTTCCCTTCGGTTCGTTCACTGCGAGGCAGAAATATTTCTGAAGAGGAATGGAAAAAACTGGAAGATAAAATGCAGCCTATAAATCCTGTATTATAGACATAAGATAGAATTAATTATAGGGCGGCTCTATAAATTACCAACGTAAAGTTTTTTATGTCTGTATTTTTACTTCTTGTCATCTTGTGGACTCTTTTTGGCTCAATTTTCTTGTTCGTTCAGTAGTATAGCTCGCTATAATTTATAGAACCGTCTTATACATACAAAAAGAGAAGATATTGTATATTAATATTTTTTACAGCTACCTTATAAGTTCTCTGTAAACAATTATGCCATACATGCCGATGGTTATTGGATAAAGGATGATAAGTACAAAGCAAACAAGCAGACTTACCCTATATATACACTTAGATAGCCTTCAGACCGCTATCCAGTATTTACTAAGATAGAATACGAACCATTTGGTACTTACAAATTTTAGATATATAGAGTAAACAAAAAAAAGTTATCAGGCACATTAGCAGACAAGCACATCTTACTTATAATGTAAGCGTAAATGTCTAAATTGCTTGATAACCCTTTTTCTTATATTTAATACTACCAATTATTTGTTTTCTTCCTCTGCTTTTTCGTGATAGTGGCGAGGAGCTAAATCAGCAGCTTTAAAGTTCTTAATAAACAAAGCGTGTCCTGCATTTTCTTCTTCGGCATGAGCCACATAGACTTGTGTACTCTTGGCAAACAATTTAGTAGAACGAGAAGCATCTTGCAATAATAAGATAGACATCATTAAGTTGCCTGTCATGTTATACAAGCGACGAGCCAAGAAGTCTTGCTCCTCTTGATTGTTAGCTTCTTTCACTTTATTTATAGCCTCCTCATATTGAGTCAGCATGGCGGTGGTACGCTCATGTAATGAAGCAAAAGTCTCATCAACAGGCTCGTTTATCATTTCTTTCATGATAGAAAGGTATGTACCATTCATAACGTAACGAATGGCAGCCACTACCTGTAACTGTGTTGTACCCTCGTAGATAGAGAAGATACGAGCATCACGGAATAAACGCTGGCACTTATATGCCATGATAAAGCCTGAACCTCCATGAATACTAATGCCATCGTATGCATTTTGGTTAGCATATTCAGAATTCATACCCTTTGCCAATGGTGTTAACGCATCAGCCAAACGAGTATACTTCTTCATCTCAGCACGCTCTTCAGCCGATAGTTTTCTGCCACGCTGTATATCTTCTAAAGCCTTGTATATGTCTACATAGCGAGCTGTTTGGTATAACAATGAACGTCCTGCATCCAGCTTGGCTTTCATGCGAGATAACATATCGTACACCGCTGGAAACTCAATAATAGCTTGCCCAAATTGTTTGCGCTCTTCAGCGTATGCCAAAGCCTCGTTGTAAGCCTCTTGTGAAAGTCCTACCGATTGTGCAGCAATGCCTAAACGGGCTCCATTCATTAATGCCATTACGTATTTTATCAATCCCAAGCGAGTACTTCCGCATAGTTCGGCTTTTGCATTTTTGTATACAAGTTCGCAAGTAGGCGAACCATGAATACCCAATTTGGTTTCAATGTGGCGAACATCTACGCCTCCATTGCGCTTGTCATAGATGAACATAGACAATCCACGACCGTCTTTTGTACCTTCTTCCGAACGAGCAAGCACCAAGTGAATGTCAGAATCGCCATTAGTAATAAAGCGTTTAACGCCATTAAGTCGCCAGCAATTTTCTTTCTCATCGTACGATGCTTTCAACATAACGTGTTGAAGATCAGAACCTGCATCAGGTTCGGTTAAGTCCATTGACATTGTTTCACCATTACAGATACGAGGAATATAACGTTGACGTTGTTCGTCTGTTCCAAACTCATACAATGTATCAATGCACGATTGCAACGACCATATGTTTTGGAAACCGCTATCAGCAGCAGCTATCACCTCTGACATCATGGAGAAGGTAACGTTAGGTAGGTTGAGTCCGCCGTAACGTCGTGGCATTGATACTCCCCACAAACCAGCTTGTTGTGTAGCCTTAATATTTTCAAAGGTTTTACTGGCATACTTCATGCGCCCATTCTCCAAATGCGGTCCTTCTTTATCCACATCTTCCGAGTTAGGTTCTATCACGTTAGCAGCCACATCGCCTGTGATTTCTAAGATGCGTTTGTAGTTCTCTATGGCATCTTCATAATTTACTGGAGCATCTTCAAAATGCTCTTGATCTTCGTAGTTGCGCTCTTTGAGCTCAACGATGCGCTTCATCAACGGATGTTCTAAATGAAACGCTATCTCTGGATGGTCGGTATAGTAATTTGACATAAGTCTCTTCCTCTCTCTCTAATCTATTAATTCATTTTCATTAAAAATTGCAGATAATGGTTTTTCTGTTTTTACATCAATACATTTATATTGATATGGATCTTCCATTATCTTAAAAATTTGTAGAACTTTTTCTGAATGCTTATATGTTATTTTGTCGCCAATATTGTATTTATGTTTCCAGCCCACATTAATAAATTCTTTTTTGCATTTTCCAGAATGTCCTCAATAGAAGGTTCTTTACGTATATCTTTATTGGTTGTTGTTAATATTTGATTTAGTAAATCTTTAATTTTACTAACATCGTTTGTCATAATCCAAATTTTTAGAAACAAGATTAGACAGATGATACACCATAAGATGGATATAAAAAGAATCATACTTTCCATATCTTTTACTTTTCTTTATTTGCTGTTTTCCTTATAGTATTTCATCATCTTAGGTACAACCTCATCTACTGAACCAGTAATTACGTAGTCGGCTATCTTATTGATAGGAGCATCAGGATCGGTGTTGATAGAAATGATGATACCTGCATCTTGCATACCAGCCACATGCTGTATCTGACCAGAGATACCACAAGCAATGTACACTTTTGGATGAACCGTTACACCCGTTTGACCAATCTGTCGATCTTTCTCTATCCAGCCTGCATCTACGGCAGCACGACTTGCACCTACTTCTCCGTGCAACTCCTTAGCTAACTGATACAACATATGAAAGTTTTCTTTGCTTCCTACACCATATCCGCCTGCTACAACAATAGCCGAGCCCTTTAGGTTATGCTTGGCTTCTTCTACATGTCTATCCAAAACCTTTACTACAAATGCTTCTTTAGAAACATATTGAGCAACATCTGGATAAACTACTTCGCCCTTTGCCTTGCCATCAAAGAAAGCTTTCTTCATCACGCCCGAACGTACCGTTGCCATTTGTGGGCGATGTTCTGGATTGACAATGGTAGCTACAATGTTACCACCAAAAGCTGGACGAATTTGGTACAGCAAGTTATCATAATGTTTTTTGGCTTTTCGGTCATCGTAGTCGCCTATTTCAAGTTGAGTACAATCAGCCGTTAGGCCACTGGTTAATGATGATGATACACGAGGACCTAAATCTCTGCCTATCACTGTTGCACCCATTAAGCATATTTGTGGCTTTTCTTCCTTGAAGAGTTTTACCATAATGTCTGTATGTGGTGCCGATGTATAAGGAGCTAGTCCTTCGCTATCGAACACAAATAATTTATCTACACCATAAGGTAATATCTGTGTTTCTACTTTTCCTTTAATGGTTGTACCCACAACCAAAGCATGCAGTTCTACTCCTAATTGGGTAGCTAATTTGCGTCCTTTGGTGAGCAACTCTTGAGATACCTCGGCAACTGTTGTGCCTTCTATCTCACAATATACAAAAACATTGTTCATTGATATTTCCATTTTTACCCCTATCCTCTCTCTTGGGGAGTGGGTAGAGTGGGGGGGGGGAGACTTTTCCCTATCCTATTATCTTCTCGTTAATTAACTCTTTCATCAACTCCTCTACATCCTTATCCGATGCAGTAAGTGTTTTGCTCTCTTTAGTTTGGAATACGATGTTTTGAACCGCTTTTACCTTTGTAGGCGAACCAGATAAACCACATTGAGCAGGATCTCCGCCAACATCGGCTACCGACCACTCGGTTAGAGTCAAATAAGGACGCTTATCGTACAAAGCAGCGTAAGGCTCATCACCCTTGCGCTCCATAGGACAAGTAGCATATTTGTACTTCATTACCAATTTAGCATTACAAGGACGACATGGAGCAGCACTGCCATTTACCGTTACAACAACAGGCAATGGAGCTTCTATGGTTTCTACACCACCATCTATCAGTCGGCGAATGGTGGCTTTGTTATTTTCTATTTTGATAATTTCTTCAGCATATGTTACTTGGTTTAAGCCTAACTTTTGTGCTACCTGTGGACCCACTTGTGCGGTATCACCATCAATAGCTTGGCGTCCACCTATTACTAAGTCTACATTACCTATCTTCTTAATGGCAGTAGCTAAAGCGTAAGATGTAGCTAAAGTGTCGGCACCTGCAAACAAGCGGTCGGTTAATAACCAACCCGTATCAGCACCACGATATAGTCCTTGTCGAATAATTTCGGAAGCACGTGGAGGCCCCATGGTTAAAATACCTACTGATGAACCAGGATTTTGCTCCTTTATACGCAAAGCCTGTTCAAGCGCGTTTAAGTCTTCGGGGTTGAAGATAGCAGGCAAGGCAGCACGGTTTACCGTACCTTGTGCTGTCATGGCATCCCTACCTACACTTCTTGTGTCGGGTACTTGCTTGGCAAGTACAACAATTTTAAGTTTCATAGAATTTTATTATGTATGTAATATATGTCAGTACTGCAATGTCTGATTAGGCATTTAGTTAGTGGCAAAAATACTAACTTTTTGTTTTTTACCCAAATATACGCTTAATTAATTGCACAGGCTTTGTTATTTTGAGCAAAAAAATACTTTTTTATTTATTTATCTTAAGGGCGGTTCTATCAATTACCACCGTAAAGTTTTTTTTCAGTCTTTTTACGTTTTGTCATCTTGTGGACTCTTTTTATATAAAACAGGCTGCGCCTCAACAATTCAAACAAGTTTGATTGTATTCGGCTTGCTCCGTTTTTGGTTCAATTTGCTTGTTCGTTCAGTAGTATAGCTCGCTATACTCCTTCACTCACAAACAAATTTACCTCAAAAAAAAAGTCTCACAATCTGTCAAAGCTAATTTATAGAACCACTCTAAAATAAAATAATACTCTATTTTTCACGAATACCATTTTTATTCATTATCTTTGCAATACTATGATTGACAGAGCAACAGTTGAACGTATAAAAGAAGCTGCCAACATTGTAGATGTAGTAAGCGAATTTGTTACACTGCGCAAGAGTGGTGCTAACTATAAGGGATTGTGCCCTTTTCATAACGAAAAAACACCATCGTTTTTTGTATCGCCTGCTCGTGGAACCTGCCATTGCTTTGGCTGTGGAAAAGGTGGAAATCCTATCAGCTTTATCATGGAGCACGAGCAAATGACATACCCTGAAGCATTGAGATGGTTGGCACGCAAATATCACATTGAGATAAAAGAACGTGAATTAACCGATGCGGAGCGCAGAGAACAGAGTGTACGAGAATCAATGTTCATAGTGAATGAGTGGGCTGCCTACTATTTTAGTGATGTTTTGTACCAGCATCCCGATGGACAAGCTATTGGTATGCAATATCTCAGAAGCCGAGGTTTTAGAGATGATATTATTAAAAAATTTCAGTTGGGTTACGATTTGCCCGACAGGTTTGCGCTTGCTAAAACAGCTTTAGGCAAGGGATATAAGGCAGAGTTTTTAGTAAAAACAGGCATTTGTTATCAAACAGAACATGGCGACTTGATTGATCGTTATGCGGGGCGTGTTATCTTCCCATGGATAGGGCTTAACGGAAAGGTGGTAGGCTTTGGCGGAAGAGTGCTGGATGCACGCACCAAAGGCGTTAATCAGAAATATGTAAACTCGCCCGCTTCTGATATTTACCAAAAAGACCATGAGCTATATGGCATTTATCAAGCCAAGAAAGCCATTGCAAAAGAAAATTGGGTGTACATAGTAGAGGGCTATACCGATGTTATATCCATGCACCAATGTGGCATAGAGAATGTAGTAGCCAACTCTGGTACGGCATTAAGCATTCACCAGATACACATATTGCACCGATTTACATCTAACATTACTTTACTGTATGATGGCGATGCGGCAGGTATTCATGCGGCATTTCGTGGAATGGATATGTTGCTGAGCGAGGGCATGAATATCAAAATTTTACTTTTACCCGATGGCAATGACCCTGATAGCTTTGCACGAGAACATTCTTCTGAATATTTTAAAAAGTACATAGAAGAAAACCAAACTGATTTTATCCAGTTTAAAACCAATATGTTGATAAAAAACGAAACCGATCCTTATAAGCGTTCAGAGGGTATCAACTCAATAGTACAAAGTATAGCTGTAGTGCCTAACCCTATATTGCGTGATACTTACATACAAGATTGCGCACGGCACATTGGTATGAATGAAGAAACACTTATCAACACCATGAATCGGTATATTCGTAATAATCGTACACAGCTATCAAAAGAAGAACAACGAATATCTGAGCCAGCTGCTACTCCACCCCATGTCTCCAACATAGGCTCTGCTATAAAAACTGCCAATGTACAGCAACAGCAAGCATCTAAGGTGGAACAAATGTTGGTAAAACTCATTGTTCGCAAAGGTGAGAAAGTTATTTATGAAAATGTTGAAGATGAAAGCCAGCAGCTTATTAATCTAACAGTTGCACAATATATTGACTATTCTTTAAGTGAGGACAACCTGAAATTTGAGAACGATTTATCTACTCGTATTCTTGCCGAAGCGGTTCAACATAGTGGAGAAACCAACTTTAAGGCTGAACCATATTTTGTACACCATGATGATATTCAAATAAGTAAGTGGGCTACTGAGCTAAGCATGGATCATTATCAACTTATGGAGGAGAAGAAGGTGGCAGATGACATACGGTATATTAATGAAGCACAGTTGGCTGCCGAAGCGCAAGAGGCATTGCGAAATCATACTAACCACTTGCTCATGGACTTTCGTATGGCGTATGTTGAACAGCAACTAAAAGATTTGATGCAACAAATAGCCTCATCCTCTAACGAACCACAGCGTATGCAACAACTTCTTGCCAAATATAAGGAAATACAACAAATACGTAATGTTTTAGCCAAACGGTTAGGCAGCAATATTGTTAGTTGATAAGCTAATGTCTTTTTTTTGAGTTGATGAGTTGATAGTTTTAGAATGAATGAGCCGTTTGTCCCTACAGAGTAAACGGTATAGGGCGGTTCTATAAATTAGCTTTGACAGATTGTGAGACTATTTTTGAGATCAAATCGTTTATGAGTGAAGGAGTATAGCGAGCTATATTACTGAACGAACAAGCAATTTGAACCAAAAACGGAGCAAGCCGAATATAATCAAACTTGTTTGAATTGTTGAGGCGCAGCCTGTTTTATATAAAAAGAGCCCACAAGATGACAAAACGTAAAAATACTGACATAAAAACTTTACGGTGGTAATTTATAGAACCGCCCATAAAGACTTATCCCCTTACCAACTGGACTTCTTTAATAATAAAAAAATGCTTTACATTCACTGGATATTCATAGTAATTTATTTGATAATTGTTATCGGAACAATTATTACCATATTGCTGGACAATCGACAACCTGCAAAGACCATGGCATGGATATTGGTGTTGGTATTTTTACCTATGTTAGGCATTATGCTTTATTTCTTTTTTGGACAGAACATCCGTAAGCAACGACTAATAAGCAAACGTAGCATTGACCAACTAACCAAGGGCACTATGCTTGAGTTTGCCGAACAAAAGAACCTAAAGCTACCCGATGAATACAAACCTATTATTCAACTCTTTGCTAATCAAAATAGGGCAATGCCGTTTAAGGATAACGAGGTAGACATCTATACGCAGGGGGAAGATTATTTTATGGCATTTATCAAAGCCATAGGCGATGCCAAACGTCATATCCACATAGAAACTTATATTATAGAAAACGATGCGTTAGCCAACTTGATAGCCGATATGCTGATAGATAAAGCTAAAGAGGGGGTTGAGGTTAGATTGATATACGATGATGTGGGCAGCTGGGAGATGCCTAACAAATACTTTGAACGCCTTAAAAAGAGCGGTGTAAACGTAAGGGCTTTCATGCCAGTACACTTTCCTGCCTTCACAGGTAAGGTAAATTATCGCAATCACCGTAAGTTATCAGTCTTTGATGGGAAAATAGGTTTCATAGGTGGTATGAACCTTGCTTTGCGGTATATGAAAGGTACAAAGAAACAGCCTTGGAGAGATACACACTTACGCATACGAGGGGGAGCTGTATATGCCATACAACAAGCCTTCTTGGTAGATTGGTATTTTGTTGACCGCACACTTATTAGCAGCAAAAAATATTATCCTGCTATATCACCAACAATCAATAATAATTGCATAGCACAAGTTGTTACAAGCAGTCCAACGTCGCCTTGGCCCGAGATAATGCAGGGGTACATTCGTATCTTGTTAGAAGCCAGAAAATATGTTTATATGGAAACCCCTTATTTTCTTCCCACTGACCCCGTACTCTTTGCTTTGCGCACAGCCGCATTGGCTGGTGTTGATGTAAGATTGATGTTGCCAAAAGAAACTGATGTAAAGTTGGTAGAATGGGCAAGTCGTTCATATATTCCTACTATCATGCAAGCAGGTGTAAAGGTTTATCTATACACGAATAGCTTTAATCATTCTAAATTGTTGGTAGCAGATGATAGCTTGTGTACCTGTGGTTCTGCCAATATTGATTTTCGTAGCTTTGAAAACAACTTAGAAGCCAATATATTCTTTTATGATAAATCTTTAGCCTTACGTATGAAGAAGGTATTTTTGATAGACCAAGAGGCGTGTATGCAAATAGAAAAGTTAACAGACCTTACGCATCGTCCCTTTTTCAATCGCTTATGGGAATCGATAGTTCGATTGTTATCACCGCTACTTTAGTTTCTCCATACAGATATTGATAGCTCAAACGACATTCACACAACTTTTTGATTACTTGAGGCACGTTCTATTAATTTATAAATTAGTTTAGTAGCTATCCCCCATAAAAAATATTAATATTTTTTTTTGGGGGGGGGATGCTTACGGACTATCACTACAAGTGATTTAATTTCTTAACTTACAGAATACAAACATAACTCTTTGGGTTAAAGGTAGTAAAGAAAAAAGACCACACAAAGGCGGCTAATGTTGGATGCTTACAAAAAAAAATCCCCATCTGTTATCAAAGCAGACGGGGATTTCCATATTCGTCTTTAGTATGGTTTTACATCTTCTTTAACCAACTTAATAGTTATCTTAGGCTTTTCTAAATTTGTAAGTAACAGCCATGAAGGATTCTTCAAGTTGTCTGTTGTAATCTTATACTTACCTATGAAAGGTACTATAAAGAACTTAAAGTTTTTTAGATTAGTGATGTAGTAGTTGGCATTACCTCTTTGTGCATTCGTTCCTGTAGGACCCTTAAAACCAATTTCTACAATATCTGTCCCTTCTTTCTTAACAGTCCATTCGTACATACCTTGGTATTTCCCACTCTGGAAGAGGAGGAAGTGGTCATACCAATAAAGCATCTTTAATTCTTCTTGGAACTTTTGTTTTAGCTCTTGTGCAGCCATTTGCCAAGGCTGATGTAACATTGGTGAAAGGTTGTTGATGTTAGCATACCAATGAGAACCTGATATTAAGGCTTCATTTAATGGAAGTATCACACCTGTAAGGGTAGCACCACTATTTCCATCCGACTTAAATGTATTGGTTTCATTGTTAAATGTAAGAGTTTTTACCTTTGCATCCAATATAGAAAGAGTATCATGGAAAATAACACCTGTAGGTGTTACCATAAACGGAGCATTTTGCTTGACAATGTTACCATCTTTATCCTTATAAGCAAAGGTAAATAAGTTTTTATCTCTACTTACCTGAGCGGTCTTATTGCCTACCTTATATACATAAGCACCGTATGTCATGTTGTAATCTAACTTATGTACCTCTTCGAAATACTTGCTCCACTCGCCCTTCATAGGTGTAAGAACAATGTGAGAATTGCGCTTCTTGCCTTGCATAACAACTTTGTTAGGTTCTGCAGAGATAATACGAAACTCAAAATCACCTCCATAACCTATACCTTTCTTTCCTACGTTATCAGGGTTAGCGGGATCGGAGAAGTAGTGTAATACCTTGTTATAAGTGTCAAAACTTATAACAACACCAGAGCTTTGGAAAATACTATAACTACTTGTTGCTGTAACATTATAACCTGTTTTTTCACTGGCAAATGTTGCATGACCATCTTTGGTAAACTTCACCATGACATTAAAGCCACCGTATTGTGGATGCTCTTCTGTATTATCCTGATAAGGATCGGGGAAGTATTGCATGAGCCATCCGTTTTCAGGATGGATAAGTACCTCTTGATATTTGTTTATCGACTTTTGTATACGTGCCTCTGGTGAAGCGGGGAAAAGTGAATCTACCTCTGGTGTACAACTTGATATGAGACACAATGCACACGCAGCACCGAGGATGTTTAATATATTCTTCATCATGATAATTCTATTTTAAGGATCTTAAATCAAGTTTTGTAACTGCCTCTTTAGAACGGCGCAAAACAATTTCACGCAATTTGTCCATATCTAAGCCCCATGAATCTCTATAATAGTTTTTCATTATATCGAGCTTCTTTAGTATGGCTTCCAGTCCAGATGTGTCAAGTTCTGGTTCTCTTACTTCTATAGTCTTACCATCTGGGCCTGTAACTTGCTTTTTCATGAAGATAGTATCACCATTGGCATCCAGCTTGGCAGTAATACTCTTTTTAAGTATAGTTTGCCAAGCTTTCTCAGAATGAGTTACATAGGTAGAATAAATCTCTGCAAAGTCTTCATTGTATTCAGATGATGCATACCCAGATACAAATCCGTCTTTAGGGGCATCTACATCTTTTACGTTAACCCAGTCTGAAGTCTTGTATTTAGCTGCCGAAACCAATCTAAAGTCAGTTGGATAATTCTTCTTTTGGTTAAGAATATGGCAGAACTCGTGATGCATGGTGTGGAAGAACCAATAGTTAAGGTCGAGTGCTGGTCCTTTCTTATCAACAAATGGATTATCACATTCCAAGAACGGATGATCAATATCAATAGCGTTTACATTGAAGAGCGTAATCTTTAATCCGCCTTCAGCAGTACCTAACACCAATTCCTCATCTTGTTTATACTGTGGTGAACCTACGAGTTGCATAATACGTGGGCAATTCTCTTTCATAAACTTTTCACCTAAAAGCTCAGTATAAGCCTCTATCCAA
This sequence comes from uncultured Prevotella sp., assembly GCA_946999045.1. Lineage (GTDB taxonomy): Bacteria > Bacteroidota > Bacteroidia > Bacteroidales > Bacteroidaceae > Prevotella. Next base: position 76,204 of record CAMQBR010000002.1, on the reverse strand, counting down.
ATATGTCTCATCATGATGGCCAATGCAACCGCTTTGGTTGAATCTGCAGGAACTAAATTAAAGTAAGAACTTACATCCTTGTCAGAATAGCGGTAGTTAAAGCTAACATTATAAGGTTTGGTATAGTTGTTAAGCAACCATGTATCAAAGTTGTTGCGCTGTACAGGGGTATTAGGGAAAATACTTTCTGTATTTAATTCGTCCTTGCTGCAAGATGAGAAGCCAAGGATGACTGCCAACAAAGCTAATAATAAACTATATCTTTTCATAATTCTTCATTTAATCATTTTTTATTATCTCTTGGATTAGCTTCCAATCCAGCATCAATCACAGCTTGTGGCAACTGTATAGCGTAACGCAAATCTCCTGGCTGAAGTACCAATGGTTCTTGCTTGTCAAGTGGGTGTGTTACAAATATGCCATAACGCTTAATATCATACCAGCGTTCGCCAGTACATAATGTTTCCAAACGTTTGCAGTGTAAAATAAGTTGCAATAGGTTTTCCTGGTCGCCTGGCTCAACAGTAAATCCTTGTGGATGGAATTTCTTCTTGATAGAATAATCTCTGTCAGTATAGACCGTATCAGAAGCGTATGGCATATTCTTATCCCCATAAAACTTTTGCAGTACTTCCAATGTAATAGGTTTGCGAATAGCTTTAGCTGTACGATCTGCACAGTGGTTATCCTGCCAAAGGTTGATGTCTTTAAGAGCCATGTCAAACTTCTTTGTAAGTGCGTAGGCTTCAGCACGGTCAAGCAATGTTTTATCTGTTGTAAACGGAATATTGATGATATGGGCATATCCAGAACCCCCCAATTTATCTGTGTATTCAAAGAATTCATCTAAAAAAGGAGTTTGTATGGAGAAAGCACTGCCATATAGTTTGTGAGAAAGATATAAAGTATTATTGGTAGAACCACTTCCCCAAGGACCACGTGGCCATATGGTTTCATAGTCACACAACTTGGCATTATGCTTAAATCTTAAGCTACTAAAACCGTTTACTACACGAGAGGAAGTAGAATAAGCAGGAACTAAAAGCAGTGTAGCAGGATCGTTTGCCTGTACATAAGCATTAGCGATATCTGTACGCCCCATTCCTGTGTATTTGCTAAACTTACGTAGTTTGTCGGCAGGATTTACGCCTAACACCTCGTTGGCATACTTAATTGCTTTCTCGTACTTTTGATAATACAAATTAAAGCGAGCGGCAAAAGCGTATGCAGCAGCTCTATTAAAGTGGTACTTAGGTACTTCGTATATTTCATCGTTTACTAAAGGTAATGCTGTTTCAATGTCATCATTTATCTTTTTGTAAAGTTCTTCCTGTGTACCACGCTTATATTTTACAATAAGTTTGGTTTCTGGTTCAGTAGGATAAGGAAGTCCTAAACGTTTGACAGCCTTTTCATGATCATAATTCATACAAAAAATGTTTGCCAATTCAAACATAGCGTATGCTCTACACAATAGGGCTTCAGCTTTCTGCGGATTGAGAGAAGCTGGATTACCCATCTCTTTTATAGCCTGTAATGCCTGATTGGCAGTTGCGACAGCACTATAGTGCCCTTGCCATACACCTTGTGGATCATCATTACCAGTAAGGGTAACAGGTTCCCACTTATATATTTCTGTTACGTTAACAGCAGCACTATATTGTTCGCCATTATCAGTAACATTGTCGGTACTCATCTCTGCCAGTAAATTGTTGGCATGACTTGTATAAGCTGAAACTAACAGAGAGGTTATCTTTGCCTTGGTATCAAGTTCTGCTCTATTGTCTGGCACTTTGTCAAGGAAATCGTTACATGAAACCGTTAACAAAGCCAGTAGAGTTAATGCAATTATATTAATATTTTTCATAATTGTTACTTTTTGTAATTAAAGTCCCAGTCTTACGGTAAGCGTAAATTGTTTTGGCAATGGCACTGCCACACCACCAGTGTTAAAGAACTCAGGATCCTGTCCATTCAGTTTCTTGTCTGAGTAGATGAGGAAGAGGTTGGTTGCCTGTAACTTAAGAGAGAACGCATTTATTTTAGCAAAGCTAATCCAGCGTTTTGGGAAATCGTAAGAGAGTGATATTTCTTTCATACGGATAAAATCACCTTTGGCTACACGAGCTGTTGAACGGTTATATGCGTTGTAAGCTAAATACATTTTGCTGTTTTGTTGCAGTTTGCGTAAGTCTGGTATACATGGTATATTAGTAATTTTTTCATCACCCTCTTGTACCCAGCGGTTCTTAAACTCAACAGGATTGGCATCAAGGTCAGAATAAGAGCTGAAGAATGAAGGATCCAAACGAACCTTGTTGCCTGCAGCGTACGTGATAAATACATTGAGATTGAAACCTTTGTATGAGAAAGTGTTACCAAAACTTCCTGTGATAGTAGGATCGGTAGGACCTTCATATACCAAATGGCTTACGTCTTTTGATTGGAAGTCGATGTCGCTGGTAGTAAGTTCACCGTCTTGGTTGATAAAGGTGGGGATACCACTCTTAGACAAACCACGGAAGTCCATAGAGAACAATGAACGTACAGGATAACCTACCATGGTGAAACCTGAACCAGAAATCATCCTAAACAAACGGTTCTGCGACTCCAATGCTGTAACTTCGTTCTTTGTGTGTGAGAAAATAAAGTTGGTAGTCCACTTAAAGTCATTAACAAAGTTGCGAGTGGTAATAGATAACTCTTCACCATTCGACTTCATGCTGGCAATGTTGCCAAACTTAGTAACGGCTCCTCCTACACCCATTGTGGTGGTCGGACCAATTAAGTCGAAATTGTTACGCTTGTACCAGTCAAACTCTACATTAATTCTGTTGTTGATAAAGCCTAATGCCAAACCAACATTAAACTCGTGTTTCTTTTCGTATGTTAATTCAGAGTTCTCATAATCCCGTACCGAAAGCCCAGATTCCTTTACATTGGTGAATGGACGCCATGGGTTATAACTCTTGATAACGACGCGTGAATTTGTTACACTTGAAGGACCGCGGTCAGCCGTAAGTGAGTAAGATAATCTGAGTGTTGCATGAGAAACGGCTGGTTGCAATGCTTTGAAGAAATTTTCTTCGTGAATGTTCCATGCACCTGAAACGTTCCAAGTAGGTAACCAACGAGCAGAGCGACTTTTACCTAACTTATTAGAACCCTCATAACGTACTGTACCGTTGATGGTATAAATACCATTATACGAATAGGTAGCATTACCAAAAAATGATAAGTTGCGCATGTAGTGATCTGACAGATAATAATAGTTAGAGTTCTCCTCGCTTAGCTGTTTAAAGTATCGATAATCAAATGCGGGTAGCTGTCCCATAAAATATTGCATACCAATACCATCGAAGCCTGAACTTGTACGGTCAATAGAGTTAGCTTCCATACCTCCGAATAAGTTAAGGATGTGTACATTCTTATAAACATCGTTGTAGCTTGCTGTTGCACGGAAGTCCCAGCTATTCATCTTATAACGGTTATCAAAGTAGAAACCACCTTTTGGTAATACTGTTATAGGTAACGAGTTAGGATTATCAGGATCGGTATACAGCCATGCGTTAGAATCTCTCATTGTAGCATCGTCCATTGCACGGTATGCAAGTGCCTGGTTAGAGAAGTCTTTAATCTTGTGAGCCTGTGAACTTGCAGAATATTTGTAAGCTCCAATAGCAGACAACTCAACCTTCTTCCATGGTTTCCACTTTACTTCTGCTTGGAATTTCAAGTCAATTACATCTAAGTCCATATAGTTGTTGTCCAACTCGTGGAAGATGTTAAATGGGCAATAGTTTCTAATATAATAAGTATTAGGATCTAATGTGCGAGAAGAGTTCAGAGCGTACGAATAAGGGTTGATATCGAAATCGCGTGATACTTCTCCTCTTACTGCATTGAAAGAAGAGCCTAATGTACCAGGTGCGCGTTGCTGACGATAAGATGCATTGGTAATAAAGTTAAGCGACAGGTTGTGATACAAGTTGTATAAAGCGTTCAAGTTACCAGTATAACGCTGTACCTTACTTTGACGTGTCCAACCTGGGTCTGTCATAACACTGGTAGAAACATAGTACTGAGCCTTATCAGTACCTGATGCCATACTGATAGCATGGTTTTGAGAAATGCTGTTAGAGAACAATAAGTCGAACCAATCTGTGTTTCTGTATTCTGCTTCACGCAAATATTGTCTCATAGCCTCTGGTGTGTTGGCAAGTCCAAAGCCTGACTTTGGGTCATAATCGTTCATCAAATGGAACATCTTACCATATACACCACTTGCTGAAGAACGATAAGAATTCTCAAAACGCAGCAAACCGTTTTTGTACAATTCTTTGTACACGCCCATTTGATCTTGAGAGTTCATAATGTTAAAGTTGCGATAGCTTGGCTTTAAGCGCATAGAGAACTCACCAGTATAGTTAATACGATTGGTACCTGCCTTACCTCTTTTGGTGGTAATAACAATGACACCAGCCATAGCTCGTGCACCATAAATAGATGTAGCCGAACCATCTTTTAATATCTGGAAGCTCTCTATATCATCAGCATTGAGTCCTGCAATAGCCGAAGATATAAGGGTAGCAGCGTCACCAGATGAAAGATCATCAGCACTAACATCTACAATATTATCCATAATAACACCATCTACTACCCACAAAGGTGTAGAGCTACCATAAATAGAAGTTGCACCACGTACCCTAATCTTTGGCGCTGTACCAAAGGTTCCAGATACATTTTGCACACTGACACCTGCGGCACGCCCTTCGAGCGAACGGCTTATATCAGCCATACCATCAATCTTGGCATCTTTCGCAGATACCTTCGTTGTTGCACCTGTGAAGAGACGTTTATCGGTCTTTTGTAGACCTGTAACCACGACTTCGTCTACTTTCTGTGCATCCGATTGTAACACAATTTTCATGTTTTGTGTACCATGAAGCTTTTGTGATTTCATTCCTATGTACGATATTGCAATCATAGGATTTTTCTTTGAAGTAGTAAGTGTAAACTTACCCTCAAAATCGGTTACTACGCCTGTCTTTGTTCCAATAATCATAACAGAGGCTCCAATCACTGGCTGTCCGTCATCGGCAGATGTAACAACACCATTGATTTTGGTCTGAGCACTTGCTAATCCTACACAGAAAAACAAACTCACAAGCAAAAAAAATGTTAATTTTTGTTTCATACCATTCTCTTAAAAATTGATTAATCCAAATAACATACTTGTAAAATATAATAAAAACCCATATTAAGGTATAAATACATAAGTAAATACATTCTAAAATATATAACTATTGCTAATTTGTATCGCAAATATAGGTTAAATAATGTTTGCGTGCAAGTAATTTTATAAAAATATACTGTCGTTAGATGTTTTTTTAACTAAAAAATGCAATTTCGGTATCTATTTAACCATGCAGGAGGAGCTAAAGTTATTATTTTATTAGAGATTCAACTCCTTTTTCAAAACCATTATATAACATTATATAATATAACGTGATTAGATATTGTAAGATACAGAAAAGCAATAGGTAAAATATACGTTATGAGGACTTTTTATGAAACAAATAACAGATTTCTCTATGGTTGCTTATATCTTTGAATGTATGTAAGGTATAAAATAATAATGAATTAAGGATGAATATTATGAGCGGATAATCTATCTGGGTTGGAAGACTGGTTGAGTGTAAAAAAAATGATACCTGTAACACGATATTCCACTTTTAAAGTGTTCTTCATAAGGAAAAGGCAACGGATGGCGGTGTTCAAAAATGTTACATCATTGATGTTACTATGATAGAAAAAACAGGAATAACAATAGAAAACATATTAGCAGAAAGTTTTCAAGGGCTATAGAAGTAATAAAATGGCCATTAGAAACCCAAATGCGTTGCACCCAATATGTATTGTGTAATAGCAGGTTTATCAGTGAAACGTTCATTAATGGATTTAGAAAAATAGCTAATAGCAAACTGCATTTATTCATCTCGCAAATGCAAGTGTCTGTATTGCGGAATGAAAGCAGTGTATGTAGACGTACCAATATGTTTGTATTTCGTTAAATAGCGTAAATTCATCGAACTCACGTTAAAATAGAGAGCGGAAAGCTTTAGTTATGTTTTCTCTTAAAAGAGGCATTCACAATAAAAATGTAACGTTGTTTAGGTAAATTCAAAAATATTGTTTACTTTTACTGCAAAATAAAAAAATAATAATATGGAAGAAAATAAAGAACAAGGATTGCAATTAGAATTAAATCCAGAAGTGGCACAAGGTAAGTATGTAAATTTAGCATTGATTTCTCACTCCTCATCTGAGTTTGTTTTTGATTTTACCAGTATCCTACCAGGTATGCCCAAACCTCAAGTAGCTAGTAGGGTAGTGATGGCTCCTGAACATGCCAAACGCTTGATGCTGGCATTGCAAGAAAATATGTACAAATACGAGCAACAGTTTGGTAAAATTAGATTACCCGAAACAGAAGAACGCACCATCGCCCCATTTGAGGTAGGGAAAGGGGAGGCATAATTTTTTATAAAATGAGAAATGGGATGTTGAAAATTTTGGCTCTATAACGAATTGTGTGGGTAATCAAGTTTAAGCCCTCCTGTTACAAAATAAGGCCATATACTTAAAGTTTTCTGTATTTACGAATCCCCTTGCTCTCCTTTTAGCAAGTTGTATCTTTGAGTTCAATCCCTCCAGAACTCCGTTATTGACATTCTTCACGGCAAAGAGCTTCTTGATACCATACATATGCGATCTTATCATTGCAACGAAATCAACCAACGGCTTAATAGCCGATTGTTCTACCATTTTACACCACGAAACAAGTTCCTTTACAGAATCTTTAGTACATTCATTGAATATATCTGTAAAAGATTCCTTAAGGAATAAACCTTTCCTATGGTTGGGTAGGTCATCAGAATGTTTTCTTGGATGAGAGATTCTTCTTATTGTATAGCAACGTAAAACGATGTTCTTTAAGTAGTCCTGTCTCTTTGTGTTCTTCTTTGCGTACTGTATCAATAGCCTCATTTGAGCCTTAAATATATGAAACTTATCGAAAATAATGGCTCTATAACGAATTTTCTTTACAAAGTACCTCTCATTATTCTCGTGTAAACATCCAACAGCAATATTGGTAGCAAATACGCTAAAGATAGGTAGAGCTTGTAATCTGTTGTTATTAAATGCGTTACGTTTACAGCGTCTCTTTTCTTGCCTATTTTTGCCACTTTTTGTCAATTAAAGCATTGAGATAGCGGCACAATTTGCATACTTTAAGTTTACTATTGCATGTAGATAGCAGTTCTAAAAGATATTTCCAAAGGGTGTTAAGTCTATATTTCTGCTTTGAAAAACATCTCTTTTGTGAAAATCAGCCCATTTTTGTAGTGCGTTTGCCTATTAAATTTTTCTATTTTGAAGATTTTAGATGGCAGTTTTTGGGTAAAATAATAGGACAAAAGTAACTCTTTCCTTTACTAAGTAGCAGCAGCTTTTTCATTGCGTTAACATTGTTGTTGACACAAAAGCATAAAGATAAATTTTTATCACCATCCACCTTTATTAATAGAAAAAGAGCTGTGTACTCTTGTGTTCACCATGATAAGGAAACTGAAGAAAGAAAAAAACAAAGGCGTGCTCCCCAAGTCGTATACTGCGTGTTGCTGCTTTACAAACATACAGTAAAAAACAATAGCCATGGATAAAGAACCAAAATTTGCAGACAACAAGTGGTTGGAAAAGGCATTAGATACGAAAAGATCTTTTGTGAATCCTTGCTGCTTATGGGAAAAAGAGCTAATTGAGTACACGAATAAATTCTACCGACAATACATTCAAGAAAACGATTTAAATAAAGATAATCAAATCATATCAGCATAAAATAAATGCAAGACCAAGAAAAAAATGGTAATTAGAACGCCACTTGAAACGTTTTATTTAAATTTGCAAACGTAGTTGCATCTTGAAGTTGAATCAACCCAATTGATAAAATGATGTTATGTAAATGTTTGAGAAAATAATTTCTTGTGCGAATATTACTATTGTAGAGCATATATTTAGTGTTAATCTTTTTGTTATAGAGTTATATTTAGTTAAAAATGTGCTATGTAGCTATTTGTATGAGTAATTTATAATACTGTTCTATATATTATTTGTATCTTTGCAGCTCGAAAAGCTTATTGTATCGTGAGCTATATTACAGGTATAGTATGCATTTTCGTATGGATAAGAATAAACAAATAAAAATATATAATAAAAAGTAAAAATTATGCCTACTATTTCACAATTAGTTAGAAAAGGCAGATGTGTGATTGAAAGCACAAGTAAATCACCAGCTTTGGATAATTGTCCACAGCGTCGTGGTGTTTGCGTTCGTGTGTATACAACCACTCCAAAGAAGCCTAACTCAGCAATGCGTAAAGTTGCTCGTGTGCGTTTAACCAATCAAAAGGAAGTTAATTCTTATATTCCAGGAGAAGGACATAACTTGCAAGAGCATAGTATCGTATTGGTACGTGGCGGTCGTGTAAAAGACCTCCCAGGTGTGCGTTATCATATAGTCCGTGGTACATTAGATACTGCAGGTGTTGCAAACCGTACACAGCGTCGTTCTAAGTATGGCGCTAAGCGTCCTAAAGCTGGTAAAAAATAATTTAGCAGCAGGGTTTCTAAATCACTGAGCTCGATAGTTGGTAAGAATGTAAACAGATACATAACTTCGGAACACGAGATTGGAAAGACTTGCGAACTTGATGACTTAGAAACTTTTATTTCAACCCCCCCCCCAAAAAAAACAAAAATTAAATGATATATTTATAGTTTTGCTGGAGATTTATTATAAAGGTTGAGTAAACATTCAGGTGTGAGCGTTGAAGAACAAACATAACAGCCTCCGCAGACAAAATTAAAAACAAAAAATGAGAAAAGCAAAACCAAAGAAGCGTGCGATCTTGCCAGATCCCGTATTCAATGACATTAAAGTGTCTAAGTTTGTAAATCACTTAATGTATGATGGAAAGAAGAGTATTTCTTATACTATCTTCTACGAGGCTTTAGAGACCGTTAAAGCTAAGATGGATAAGGAAGAGAAGACTCCTCTTGAAATTTGGAAACAAGCTCTTGATAACATTACTCCTCAAGTAGAGGTGAAAAGTCGTCGTATTGGTGGTGCTACATTTCAGGTACCAACAGAAATTCGTCCAGACCGTAAACAAAGTATCTCTATGAAAAACTTAATTCAGTTTGCACGTAAACGCAGTGGAAAGTGTATGGCTGATAAGTTGGCTGCAGAGATTATGGACGCATACAATAATCAGGGCGGTGCTTACAAGCGTAAGGAAGATATGCATCGTATGGCAGAGGCAAACCGCGCATTCGCTCACTTTAGATTCTAACATTATAAATAAGGTAAAAAGAAAATGGCAAATCGCGATTTACATTTGACTCGTAATATCGGTATTATGGCGCACATTGATGCTGGTAAAACAACAACTTCTGAGCGTATTTTGTTTTATACTGGGAAAACTCATAAGATTGGTGAGGTACACGATGGTGCTGCTACTATGGACTGGATGGTACAGGAGCAGGAGCGTGGTATTACTATTACTTCAGCTGCTACTACTTGTCAATGGAACTATAGCGGGAATACTTATAAAATTAACTTGATTGATACTCCAGGACACGTTGACTTCACTGCTGAGGTAGAGCGTTCGTTGCGTGTTCTTGATGGTGCTGTTGCTACTTACTCTGCTGCTGATGGTGTTCAACCGCAGTCAGAAACGGTGTGGCGTCAGGCAGATAAATACAATGTTCCTCGTATTGGATATGTAAACAAAATGGACCGCTCTGGTGCGAACTTCTTTGAGACAGTTCAGCAAATGAAGGATATCTTAGGTGCTAATCCTTGCCCTATCCAAATTCCAATTGGAGCAGAGGAAAATTTCAAAGGTGTAGTAGATCTGTTGAAGATGAAGGCTATGTTTTGGCACGATGAAACAATGGGTGCTGAATATGACATAACTGAAATTCCTGAAGACTTGGTAGACGAAGCTAAGGAATGGAGAGAAAAGCTGGTTGAGCAAGCTGCTAATTTCGATGATAACTTGATGGAGAAATATCTTGATGGTGAAGAAATTAGTGAAGAGGAATTGATTAAAGCTATTCGTAAGGGTACAATCTCTATGGAACTTACTCCTATGTTGCTCGGTTCTTCTTATAAGAATAAGGGGGTGCAGCCATTGCTCGACTATGTTTGCGCATTCTTGCCTTCTCCACTTGATACAGAGGCTATTGTTGGTACCAACCCTGATACAGACGAAGAGGAAGACCGTAAGCCTACAGAAAACGATCCTACTGCAGCTTTGGCATTTAAGATTGCTACCGACCCATTCATGGGACGTTTGGTTTTCTTCCGTGTTTACTCAGGTAAGATTGAAGCTGGCTCTTATGTTTACAACCCACGTACAGGCAAGAAAGAGAGAATTAGCCGCTTGTTCCAGATGAACTCTCATCAGGAAATTCCTATGGAAAGCATTGATGCAGGTGATATTGGTGCTGGTGTAGGTTTTAAGGATATTCGTACAGGTGATACGCTTTGTGCTGAAGATCATCCTATCGTGCTTGAATCAATGACATTCCCTGATACAGTGATTTCTATTGCTGTTGAGCCTAAGAGCCAAGCTGACATTGCAAAGTTGGATAATGGTTTAGCTAAGTTGGCTGAAGAGGACCCTACCTTTACCGTTAGAACTGATGAGCAGAGTGGACAGACTATTATCTCTGGTATGGGTGAGTTACACTTGGATATTATTATCGACCGTTTGAAGCGTGAGTTTAAGGTTGAATGTAACCAAGGTAAACCTCAGGTTAACTATAAAGAAGCTATTACCAAGGAAGTTACTTTGCGTGAAGTTTATAAGAAGCAGAGTGGTGGTCGTGGTAAGTTTGCTGATATTATTGTTACAATTGGGCCTAAGGACGAAGATTACACAGAAGGCGATTTGCAGTTTATTAATGAGGTTAAGGGCGGTAATGTGCCTAAGGAATTTATTCCTTCAGTACAAAAAGGTTTCCAAGACTGCTTGAAGAGCGGTGTCCTCGGAGGCTTTCCTGTTACGGGCTTGAAGGTTGTGTTAACAGATGGCTCGTTCCACCCTGTAGACTCTGACCAGCTATCATTCGAGCTTGCTGCTCACAACGCATTCAAGAACGGATGTGTTAAAGCAAGTCCTGTATTGATGGAGCCTATTATGAAGGTAGAAGTCGTTACTCCAGAAGAGAACATGGGTGATGTAATTGGTGATTTGAACAAGCGTCGTGGTTTGGTACAAGGTATGGATGAGGCTCGCAGCGGTGCTCGTATCGTAAAAGCGATGGTTCCATTGGCAGAGATGTTTGGCTATGTTACTGCATTACGAACTATTACTTCTGGTCGTGCAACAAGTTCTATGGAGTATGATCACCATGCTCCTGTATCAACCTCTATTGCAAAAGCTGTGTTAGAAGAGGTTAAAGGTAATGCAGCTCTTCTGTAATAAATAATAAGAAAAAATAAATGGAGTAGTGTGTTTTAGCGTATGACTCTTAAGATGCACACTCCACTATCTTTAATATTCTCAAATAAATAAAAGAAATGAGTCAAAAAATTAGAATTAAGCTGAAGTCTTACGATCACCAGTTGGTTGATAAGTCAGCTGAGAAAATTGTGAAAGCTGTTAAGGCTACTGGGGCTATTGTTAGTGGTCCTATTCCCTTGCCAACTCACAAGAGAATTTATACAGTAAACCGTAGTACTTTCGTTAATAAGAAAGCTCGTGAACAATTCCAGTTGTCTAACTTCAAACGTTTGATAGACATCTATAGCTCAACTGCCAAAACGGTTGACGCTTTGATGAAATTGGATTTGCCAAGCGGTGTAGAAGTAGAAATTAAGGTGTAGGATAGTTGACGAGTAAACGAGTTGATAAGTATACAAGTTGATTGTATATAAGTTAATAAATTACCAGTTATCATATTCTTAAATTACAGAGTTCACAAGAACATGGGGATTGAGCGAAAGTTCATGACTCAAAAACAAAAAACGAGTTTGTAGTTTTATTGTGTGAGCAAAATTCATACACTTAATAATTAAAAACTCAAAAAAAATATATTGAAATGCCAGGATTAATTGGAAGAAAAATCGGAATGACATCCGTTTTCAGTGCCGACGGAAAAAATATACCGTGCACTGTTATCGAAGTAGGTCCTTGTGTTGTAACCCAAGTAAAGACAGTAGAAAAAGATGGTTACAAGGCTGTTCAATTAGGTTTTGCTGAAGCAAAGGAAAAGAGAACCTCTAAACCTTTGATGGGAATCTTTAAGAAAGCTGGCACAACACCTAAAAAACACTTGGCCGAGTTCACATTTGATGAGGAGTATAACCTCGGTGATACTATTACAGTTGATTTGTTCAGCGACACAGAGTTTGTTGACGTAGTAGGAATTTCAAAAGGTAAAGGCTTCCAAGGCGTTGTAAAGCGTCACGGATTCGGAGGTGTAGGTCAGTCAACACACGGTCAGGATGACCGTACACGTAAGCCAGGTTCTATCGGTGCATGTTCTTATCCTGCAAAGGTATTCAAAGGATTACGCATGGGTGGCCAAATGGGCGGTGACAGAGTTACTACTCAAAACCTTAGAGTGTTAAAAGTAATTCCAGAGCAGAACTTAATTATCGTTAAGGGATCTTTTGCTGGATATAATGGTTCAACTGTTTTAATTAAGAAATAATGGAAGTTAGCGTATTAAATATCAATGGTCAAGAGACTGGAAGAAAGGTTACGTTAAACGAATCAATCTTCGGACTAAAGCCTAACGATCATGTGCTATATCTTGATGTAAAGCAGTATCTTGCCAATCAACGTCAAGGCACAGCCAAAACAAAAGAGAGAAGTGAATTGAGTGGCTCTACACGTAAGTTAGGACGCCAAAAAGGTGGTGGTGGTGCACGTCGTGGCGATATTAACTCACCAGTACTTGTTGGTGGTGCTCGTGTCTTCGGTCCTCAGCCACGTGATTACCGTTTCAAATTAAATAAAAAAGTTAAGCAGCTGGCACGTAAGTCTGCTTTATCTTACAAGGCAATTGAAAATGCTGTTGTTGTAGTAGAAGACTTTACTTTAGAAGCTCCTAAGACCAAAGATTTCGTAAATATTACTAAAAATCTTAAAGTTGAAGGCAAGAAGCTACTTGTGGTTTTGCCAGAAGTAAATAAAAATGTATATTTGTCAGCTCGAAATTTGCAATGCTCAGAAGTGATGACGGCTTCTACACTCAATACTTATAAAGTTTTGAATGCAGACATCCTTGTTGTAACTGAAAGTTCGTTAAAGGCAATTGATGAAATCTTAAAATAAAGGAGACAATAGAATATGGCATTTATCATTAAACCTTTGGTCACTGAAAAGATGACTAAAATTACAGACAAGTCTTCTATTGAAAAAACTTACAAGGTAAAAGGCGAAGAACGTAAGAAGATTGCTGAAATAAAATACGGCTTCATAGTTCGTCCTGAGGCAAGTAAACTCCAAATTAAGAAAGAAGTTGAGGGCTTGTACAATGTTACAGTAAAGGATGTGAACACATTACGCTATGCAGGTAAACGCTCAAGTCGTTATACCCGCGCTGGGCTTGTGAAAGGTCAGAAGCCTGCGTTCAAGAAAGCAGTCGTAACCTTGAAAGAGGGCGATACAATTGATTTTTATAGCAATATTAAATAAAAATGGCAGTACGTAAATTAAAACCGGTAACTCCGGGACAAAGGCACAAGATTATTGGCACGTTCGAGGATATTACTGCATCCGTGCCAGAGAAGTCTCTCGTTTACGGTAAGCGTTCTACTGGTGGTCGAAACAACACTGGTAAAATGACCGTTCGCTATATGGGTGGTGGTCATAGGAGAAAATTACGTCTTATCGACTTTAAGCGTGAGAAAGATGGTGTTCCAGCTGTAGTAAAAACAATCGAATACGACCCAAACCGTTCGGCTCGTATCGCTTTGTTGTATTATGCTGATGGTGAAAAACGTTACATTATTGCTCCTAATGGACTGCAAGTGGGTGCAACATTAATGTCGGGTGCGGAGGCTGCTCCTGAGATTGGTAATGCACTTCCATTGTCAAAGATTCCTGTAGGAACTGTAATTCACAACATTGAATTGCGTCCTGGTCAGGGGGCTTTGTTGGTTCGTTCGGCTGGTAACTTTGCTCAGTTGACTTCTCGTGAGGGTAGTTATTGTGTAATTAAGCTCCCTTCTGGTGAAACACGCCAGATATTGAGTACTTGTAAAGCTACAATAGGTAGTGTTGGTAACTCTGACCATGCTTTGGAACAGTCGGGTAAGGCTGGCCGCTCACGCTGGTTAGGTCATCGTCCTCACAACCGTGGTGTAGTTATGAACCCAGTAGATCACCCAATGGGTGGTGGTGAAGGTCGCCAGAGTGGTGGACATCCACGTTCACGTAAGGGATTGTATGCTAAGGGTCTTAAGACTCGTGCACCTAAGAAGCACTCTAACAAGTACATTATTGAGAGAGCTAAAAAATAACCAAGTAAACTAAGAGTAAATTATGAGTCGTTCACTTAAAAAAGGTCCATACATCAATGTTTCTTTAGAAAAGAAAATTCTCGCTATGAACGAGAGTGGAAAAAAGAGCGTTGTTAAAACATGGGCTCGTGCATCAATGATTTCCCCAGACTTTGTGGGACATACTGTTGCAGTTCATAACGGTAATAAATTTATCCCTGTTTACGTTACAGAGAATATGGTTGGGCATAAGCTCGGTGAATTTTCTCCTACACGTCGTTTCGGTGGTCACGCTGGAAACAAAAAGTAATAGGGACAAACCATTTTAAAAATAATAATAATGGGAGCAAGAAAGCATATAGCGGCTGAAGACTTAAAAGAAGCCCGCAAAAAACAATACTTCGCAAAGCTCAATGGCGTTCCCTCATCGCCCCGAAAAATGCGCTATGTTGTAGACATGATTCGTGGATTAGAGGTTAACCGTGCATTAGGTGTGTTGCGATTCTCAAAGAAGCAAGCTGCCAAGGATATCGAAAAATTACTTCGATCGGCTGTAGCTAACTGGGAAGCAAAAAATGATCGTAAGGCTGAAGACGGAGAATTATATATTAGTCGTGTATTCGTAGACCAAGGCGTTACGATGAAGCGTATGAGACCGGCACCACAGGGGCGTGGATACAGAATTCGTAAGCGTAGTAACCATGTTACTTTGTTTGTTGATGCCAAAACTAATGACGAAAAATAATTAATAGAATGGGACAGAAAGTTAATCCAATAAGCAATCGTCTTGGAATTATCCGTGGTTGGGATTCAAATTGGTTCGGTGGTAAAGACTTCGGTGATAACCTCGTAGAGGATAGAAAAATCCGTAAGTATCTTAACGAACGTTTGGCTAAGGCCAGCATTTCACGTATCGTTATTGAACGTACATTGAAACTCGTTACCATTACTATTTGTACAGCAAGACCTGGTATCGTCATTGGTAAGGGAGGTCAAGATGTAGATAAGCTGAAAGAAGAGTTGAAAAATCTCTTTCACAAGGATATTCAAATTAATATATTTGAGGTTAAGAAACCTGAGCTCGATGCACAAATCGTTGGTAATAACATCGCTCGCCAAGTAGAGGGTAAAATTGCTTATCGTCGTGCTATCAAGATGGCTATTCAGAACACAATGCGTGCTGGAGCAGAGGGTATTAAGGTTCAGATTACTGGTCGTTTGAATGGAGCGGAAATGGCACGTAAGGAAATGTATAAAGAGGGCCGTACACCTTTGCACACTTTCCGCGCAGACATTGATTACTGCCAAACAGAAGCTCTTACTAAGGTAGGATTGTTAGGTATCAAAGTTTGGATTTGCCGTGGTGAACTTTATGGAAAGCAGGAGCTTACTCCTAAATTCTCTAACGAAAAGTCTAATAACTCTCGTTCAAACTCTGGTCGTGGCAATGGCCGTAATCGCAGAAGAAACAATAATCGTTAAAAGAAGAAGCTATCATGTTACAGCCAAAAAGAGTAAAATATAGAAGACCTCAAGATGGACGTGGAAATAAGGGAAACGCTCACAGAGGAACACAATTGGTTTTCGGTTCTTTTGGCATCAAGACGCTTGAACCAAAATGGATCGATAGCCGACAGATTGAAGCTGCACGTGTTGCTGTGAATAGATACATGCAACGTGAGGGGCAAGTCTGGATACGAATATTTCCTGATAAACCAATTACTCGTAAGCCTGCCGATGTCCGCATGGGTAAAGGTAAAGGTGATCCTATGGGTTGGGTAGCTCCTGTAACTCCAGGTCGTATCCTTTTTGAAGTAGAGGGAGTGAGCTTGGATGTTGCAAAAGAGGCTCTTCGCCTTGCTGCACAGAAGTTACCTGTTAAGACAAAGTTTGTTATACGACGTGATTACGATAAAAACGCTTAAGTTATGAAGATGACAGAAATTAAAGGTCTCGCTGACAACGATTTGCGCGAGAAATTGGAAAGTGCTGTAGAGGCTTACAATCAAACTAAGTTGAATCATGCAGTTTCTCCATTAGAGAATCCATCTCAGATTAAGCTCGCTCGTCGCGACATTGCTCGTATGAAAACAGAACTTCATCAGAGAGAACTTAATAAATAACAATGGTTTAGATGGAAACAAGAAATTTAAGAAAAGTAAGACAGGGTGTCGTTGTTAGCAACAGCATGGATAAGACCATTGTTATTGCTGCGAAGTTTAAGGAAAAGCACCCTATATATGGTAAGTTTGTTCAGAAAACAAAGAAATACCATGTACATGATGAAAAGAATGAGGCTAACGTTGGTGATACCGTCCTCATCATGGAAACTCGTCCTTTGTCAAGAACAAAGCGATGGAGATTAGTTCAAATCGTAGAAAAAGCTAAGTAAAATATGATACAGGCAGAATCTAGACTTACAGTATGTGATAACAGCGGCGCACGCGAGGCTTTGTGTATTCGTGTTCTTGGTGGTACTGGTCGTCGTTATGCAAGTGTGGGTGACGTGATTGTCGTTTCGGTTCAGAACGTTATCCCCTCAAGTGATTTGAAAAAAGGTGCAGTATCTAAGGCTTTGGTCGTACGTACTAAGAAAGAAATTCGTCGTCCAGATGGTTCTTACATTCGTTTCGATGATAATGCGTGTGTGTTACTGAACAATGCTGGCGAAATCAGAGGTAGCCGTATTTTCGGTCCTGTTGCTCGTGAGTTGCGTGCAGTTAACATGAAGGTCGTTTCGTTAGCACCTGAGGTTCTTTAATCTTTAAAATCAAGAATAAATGAGTAAGTTACATATTAAGAAAAACGATACCGTTATTGTTCTTTCTGGTTCGGATAAAGGCAAAACAGGTAAGGTGCTCAAAGTATTGGTTGCTGACGAACGTGCTATTGTAGAGGGTATAAATATTGTTACCAAGAGTACAAAGCCTTCTGCAAAGAATCCTCAAGGAGGTATCGTAAAGCAGGAAGCTCCTATACATATCTCAAATTTGAGCTTAATAGACCCAAAGAGTGGCAAGCCTACTCGTATTTCTATCAAGCATGATGGAAAAAAAGTGGTTCGTATCGCTAAAAAGTCAGGGGAGGAAATCAAATAATGGATACAGCACAATTTAAAAAAATGTATAAGGAGAACATTGCTCCTGCACTCAAAAAGCAGTTCAACTATTCTTCAGCCATGGAAATTCCTGTCTTGAAGAAAATTGTGATCAATCAAGGTTTGGGTAGTGCTACAGATGATAAGAAAATTATTGATGTTGCTATCAACGAGATAACGACAATCGCAGGGCAGAAAGCTGTTGCAACCTATTCAAAAAAGGATATAGCAAACTTCAAACTTCGTAAGAAAATGCCTATTGGCGTAATGGTAACATTGCGTAGAGAGCGTATGTACGAGTTCTTAGAGAAGTTAGTACGTATTGCTTTGCCGCGTATTCGCGACTTCAAAGGTATTGCAAGCAAGTTTGATGGTCGTGGAAATTATACTTTAGGAATTCAGGAGCAAATCATTTTCCCAGAAATTAACATCGATTCTATTGATCGAATTCAGGGTATGAATATTACTTTCGTTACCACTGCTAAGACAGACGAAGAAGGTTATGCTTTGCTCAAAGGCTTCGGTCTTCCTTTTAAGAACGCTAAAAACGATTAATAGATATGGCAAAAGAATCAATGAAGGCTCGTGAGGTTAAGCGTGCAAAGTTAGTGGCTCGCTATGCTGAGAAGCGTGCCGCACTCAAGAATATCATTGCAAAGACAGATGATCCAACTGAGGCATACGAGGCTGCTCGCAAGTTGCAAGCAATTCCGAAGAACGCTAATCCTATTCGTTTGCACAACCGTTGCAAGATAACAGGACGTCCTAAAGGATATATTCGTCAGTTCGGTCTTTCACGTATTCAGTTTAGAGAGATGGCTTCAGCAGGTTTAATTCCAGGTGTAAAGAAAGCAAGTTGGTAAGGATAGCTATTGGTATGCTATCCATATCAGCTTTCTATAGTTTGAAGTTTATTTAATATTGTCGGGGTAGTCCCGATTAATTAAAAATTTATAAAATGACAGATCCAATAGCAGATTATCTGACAAGACTCAGAAATGCAATTATGGCACATCATCGTGTTGTTAATATTCCTGCGTCTAACTTAAAGAAAGAGATCACTAAGATCCTTTTCGAGAAGGGATACATCTTGAACTACAAGTTCATTGAAGATGGCCCTCAAGGAACAATTAAAGTAGCTTTGAAGTACGATCCTACTACAAAGCAGAGTGCTATCAAGCACTTGAAACGCGTGTCAACACCAGGTTTGCGACAGTACACTGGTTACAAAGACATGCCGAGAGTTATTAATGGACTGGGTATAGCAATTTTATCTACGTCTCAAGGTGTAATGACTGATAAGGAAGCTACCGTACAGAAAATAGGCGGTGAGGTTCTTTGTTATGTATATTAATTGGAGGTTAGAGTATGTCAAGAATAGGAAAATTACCAATTAGTATTCCAACAGGAGTTACAGTAAATTTTGATGAGAAGACAAACATCGTTACAGTTAAAGGTCCTAAGGGAGAGTTAAGCCAAGAGATTAATCCTTCTATCAAGATGCTTAACAAGGATGGACATTTGTTTTTCGAGATTGATGAAAATAGTCCAGTAGACTCAAAGCAGAAACAAGCTTTTCATGGATTGTATCGTTCATTAGTAAACAATATGGTCGTTGGCGTTAGTGAGGGGTATAGCAAAACACTTGAGTTAATTGGTGTTGGTTTCCGTGTTTCAAACCAGGGAAATCTTGTTGAATTCTCTTTAGGATATACACACCCAATCTTTATTCAACTTCCAAAGGAAGTAAAGGTTGAGACTAAATCAGAAAGAAATCAAAATCCTTTGATAAAAATT
The DNA here is from genome assembly GCA_946999045.1 of uncultured Prevotella sp. Taxonomy (GTDB): domain Bacteria; phylum Bacteroidota; class Bacteroidia; order Bacteroidales; family Bacteroidaceae; genus Prevotella. Next base: position 56,726 of record CAMQBR010000002.1, on the reverse strand, counting down.
GAGACATGCGACAAACAATTGTTGGGTCTCATTTGTGCAAAAATTCGTTCTTTCCGTATGCCTGAGCCTTATAAAGGAAAAGGTATTCTCTTCCAAGGTGAGGTTATTCGCAGAAAGTCTGGTAAGACAGCCGCTGCTAAGTAATTTTAATTTTTTACGATTATGACAACAAAGAAAGTAGAAAGACGAATGAAAATAAAGTTCCGTGTTCGTAAGAATGTAAACGGAACAGCTGAGCGTCCACGTTTAAGTGTTTTCCGCTCTAACAAGCAGATTTACGCTCAAGTTATCAATGATGTTAATGGTACTACTCTTGCTGCAGCTTCTTCTTTAGGTATGGAAAAACTTCCTAAGTCAGAGCAAGCTCAAAAGGTTGGTGTACTGATTGCAGAAAAGGCTAATGCCGTTGGAGTAACCTCTGTAGTTTTCGACCGTAATGGTTATTTATACCATGGTCGTGTAAAAGAATTGGCTGATGCTGCTCGTAAGGGTGGTCTTAATTTTTAAACGATTATGGCGATGAATAAAGTTAAAGTAAATAGCGACATAGAATTAAAAGATCGTTTGGTTGCTATCAACCGCGTTACTAAAGTAACAAAGGGTGGTAGAACATTCACTTTTGCAGCTATTGTCGTTGTAGGTGATGGAAATGGCATTATTGGTTATGGCTTGGGTAAAGCTGGCGAAGTAACAGCTGCTATTGCCAAGGGTACGGAAGCTGCTAAAAAGAATTTGGTTAAGGTTTCTGTATTAAAAGGTACGATACCTCATGAGATAGAAGCACACTACAGCGGTGCACAAGTTTTCTTGCGTCCTGCTGCTGCTGGTACAGGTTTGGTAGCTGGTGGTGCTATGCGTGCTGTATTGGATAGTGTTGGCATCAAAGATGTGTTAGCTAAATCAAAGGGGTCTTCTAATCCACATAATTTGGTTAAAGCTACCATCTTGGCATTGAGCCAAATTCGCGATGCTTATACTATTGCAGGCGTACGTGGTATTGATATGAACAAGGTGTTTAATGGATAAGGAGATTCAAAGAATGGCAACAATAAAAGTAAAGCAAGTTAAAAGCAAGATTGGCTCACCTGTCGATCAGAAGAGAACTCTCGCTGCCTTAGGTCTGCACAAAATTTCTCAAGTTGTTGAGCTTGAAGATACTCCAAGTATTCGTGGCATGATTCATAAGGTACATCATCTCGTAAAAGTAGTTGAATAGTAAATCTTTTAATAGCAAAACAATGAAATTAAATAATTTAAAACCAGCAGAAGGTTCTACTCATTCACGTCGTCGCATTGGTCGTGGACCAGGTTCTGGCTTAGGAGGAACTGCTACTCGTGGACACAAGGGAGCTAAAGCTCGTTCTGGTTATAAGAGAAAGATCGGATTTGAAGGCGGCCAAATGCCCCTTCAACGTCGTGTTCCTAAAGGTGGATTCAACAATATCAATAGAAAAGAATATTTTGCAGTTAACTTGTGTACTTTACAAGAATTGGCTGAAGCAAAGAATTTAACAAAGATTGGTATTGCAGAACTCGTTGCAGCAGGTTATACCAACGGCAAGAAACTTGTTAAGATTCTTGGAACTGGTGAGTTAAAAGCTAAAATTGATGTAGAAGCGAATGCATTCTCTAAAACTGCCGAAGAAGCAATTAAGGCAGTGGGTGGTAACACAACTATAATCTAAGTAATGAAAAAGTTTATTGAGACACTAAAGAACTGTTGGAAGATTGAGGATTTGCGTCAGCGTCTCCTCATTACACTTCTGTTTACGGCCATCTATCGCTTTGGCTCGTTCGTAGTACTTCCGGGTATTAATCCAGCTGCGTTAGGACAACTTCAAAAGCAGACAGAAGGCGGCTTGATGTCGTTGCTTGACATGTTCTCTGGTGGTGCATTTTCAAATGCGTCTATTTTCGCACTTGGAATTATGCCTTACATCTCAGCTTCTATCGTTATGCAACTTCTTGCTGTAGCTGTGCCTTATTTTCAAAAGATGCAGCGTGAGGGCGAGAGCGGCAGACAAAAGATAAATATGTATACTCGTTACCTTACAGTATTCATCTTGCTGTTGCAGGCACCGAGCTACTTAATGAATTTGAAGCACATGGCAGGACAAGCTTTGGCTACTGGTGTTTCTTGGACTGTGTTTATCTTTTCTGCTACTGTTATCCTTGCAGCAGGAAGTATGTTCATCTTATGGTTAGGTGAACGTATTACTGATAAAGGTGTAGGAAACGGTGTTTCGCTCATTATTATGATAGGTATCATAGCCCGACTCCCTAAAGCTCTTGCCCAAGAGTTGGGGTCTCGCTTACAGGCTATTAGCGGTGGCGGACTTGTCATGTTTATTGTGGAAATACTTGTTCTCTTTGCTGTTGTATGCGCTTCTATCTTGTTGGTACAAGGTACTCGTAAGGTGCCTGTTCAATATGCTAAGCGTTTGGTAGGTAACAAACAATATGGTGGTGCACGTCAGTACATTCCATTAAAGTTATTTGCTGCTAACGTTATGCCTATCATCTTTGCTCAGGCTTTGATGTTTATTCCATTAGCTATTGTTCAGTATCAATCTGATAGTGCATCGCCACTTGTGCGATCTCTCATGGATACCCATAGCTTATTGTATAATATAATTTATGTTATTCTTATTATAGCATTTACTTATTTCTATACAGCTATTACATTGAATCCTACCCAAATGGCTGAAGACATGAAACGTAATAATGGTTTTATTCCTGGTGTTCGTCCAGGTAAAGATACAGCCGATTATATCGAAACCATCATGTCTCGTATCACTTTCCCTGGGTCTTTGTTCATAGCATTTATTGCTATAATGCCAGCTTTAGCAGGCTTGTTAAACGTACAAATGGGTTTTGCTCAATTCTTTGGTGGAACATCGTTGTTAATTCTTGTAGGTGTTGTTATTGACACATTACAACAAATAGAGAGCCACTTGCTAATGCGTCATTATGATGGTTTGCTTAATTCTGGACATACTCGAGGTGGTAATGTATCTGCCTATTAATCTAAATATTAATTAAAATTATTATGGCAAAACAATCCGCAATAGAACAAGACGGAACCATCGTAGAGAGTTTATCTAATGCAATGTTCAGAGTTGAACTTGAAAACGGGGTTGAGATTATAGCTCACATTTCAGGGAAGATGAGAATGCACTATATCAAGATCTTGCCTGGGGATAAAGTTAAAGTGGAAATGAGTCCATACGATTTGACAAAGGGCAGAATCGTTTTCAGATATAAATAATCAAGAGAAAGATATGAAAACAAGAGCATCATTAAAAAAGCGTACACCTGATTGTAAAATCGTACGCAGAAAAGGGCGTCTGTTCGTAATTAACAAGAAGAATCCTAAGTTCAAATTACGTCAGGGCTAAATTACAACGGCAGACACCATGTGTGATAAAAAATATACACAGGTAGATGCTAAAGTTGAAAACAAACTTATTATTTTTAATTAATTTATCAATCAATGGCAATAAGAATTGTTGGAGTAGATTTGCCCCAGAATAAGCGTGGCGAAATCGCATTGACTTATATCTATGGTATAGGTCGAAGTAGTTCAGCAAAGATATTGGATAAGGCTGGTGTAAACCGTGACTTGAAGGTTAGTGAATGGACTGACAACCAAGCAGCAAGTATCCGTGAAATTATCAGTGCTGAATTCAAAGTAGAAGGTGATCTCCGATCAGAGATCCAAATGAATATTAAGCGACTGATGGATATTGGTTGCTATCGTGGAGTTAGACATCGTAATGGTCTTCCTGTTCGCGGTCAAAGTACTAAGAATAACGCTCGTACACGTAAGGGTAAGAAGAAGACTGTTGCTAATAAGAAGAAGGCTACTAAGTAAGATTTAGTTGTTAGTTAAGAGTTTGGTTGGCTCATTATTGAAGCTTATCATTCTTCAAAAACTTCTAACTTTTAAACTAAAAAGAAATTATGGCAAAGAAAACAACAGCTTCTAAAAAAAGAAACGTCAAAGTAGATGCTATTGGACAGTTACATGTTCATAGCTCATTTAATAATATTATCGTTTCTCTTGCTAACAGCGAGGGTCAGATTATTTCATGGTCATCAGCAGGTAAAATGGGCTTTCGTGGTTCTAAGAAGAACACTCCATATGCTGCACAGATGGCAGGTGAAGATTGCGCAAAGGTTGCTTATGACCTTGGCTTGCGTAAGGTTAAAGCTTACGTTAAGGGGCCAGGTAATGGTCGTGAGTCAGCTATTCGTGCAGTACACAGCGCAGGTATTGAAGTAACAGAGATTATTGATGTTACTCCATTGCCACATAACGGATGCCGTCCTCCTAAGAGACGTAAAGTATAAATTGTTATCGTCAAAGGCTTGAGCTGTTTGCTTGAACCTTTGACAATTTAATCATAAGTTTTTTTATATATTATGGCAAGGTACATAGGTCCGAAATCTAAAATCGCACGTCGTTTTGGTGAACCCATATTCGGCGCTGACAAAGTTTTGTCCAAGAGAAACTTCCCTCCTGGACAGCATGGCAACAACCATCGCAGAAAAATGTCTGAGTTTGGTGTCATGTTGGCAGAGAAGCAAAAAGCTAAATACACATACGGTGTATTAGAGCGTCAGTTCCGTAATATGTTTGAGAAGGCAGCTAAGGCTGATGGAATTACTGGTGAAGTACTTCTTCAGAATTTGGAAAGCCGTCTTGACAATGTTGTCTTTCGTTTGGGGATTGCACCAACTCGTGCAGCTGCACGTCAGATGGTAAGCCACAAGCACATCATAGTAGATGGACAAGTAGTCAATATTCCTTCATACGCAGTTAAGCCTGGTCAGATTGTAGGTGTTCGTGAGAAAGCTAAGTCTCTCGAAGTAATTGAAGCCTCATTGGCAGGTTTCAACCATAGTAAATATCCTTGGATTGAATGGGATGAAAGCTCAAAGAGTGGTAAGTTCTTGCATCAACCAGAACGTGCCGACATTCCAGAGAACATTAAGGAGCAGTTAATCGTTGAGTTGTACTCTAAATAATCATTAAATTAATGGCGATATTAGCATTTCAAAAACCTGATAAAGTAGTAATGCTGGAGGCTAACAACAAATTTGGCAAGTTCGAATTTCGTCCTTTGGAGCCTGGCTTTGGTATTACCATTGGTAATTCATTGCGCCGCATCCTTCTTTCTTCGCTCGAAGGCTATGCTATCAACACCATGCGCATAGCAGGTGTTGAGCATGAGTTCTCTTCTGTACCTGGTGTAAAGGAGGATGTAACCAACATTATCTTGAATCTCAAGCAAGTGCGATTCAAGCAAGTAGTAGAAGAATTCGAGAATGAGAAAGTTAGTATCACCGTAGAGAATTCTACAGAATTCAAAGCTGGTGATATCGGTAAGTATCTGACTGGATTTGAAGTGTTAAACCCTGACTTGGTGATTTGTCATTTAGATGCAAAAGCTTCTATGCAGATTGACCTTACCATTAACAAAGGTCGTGGATACGTATTGGCTGATGAGAATCGTCAATTCTGCACAGATATCAATGTACTCCCAATCGATTCAATCTACACCCCAATCCGTAATGTAAAATATGCAGTAGAACCTTATCGTGTTGAGCAAAAAACCGACTACGATAAGTTGATACTCGAAGTTACCACGGATGGTTCCATTTCCCCTAAAGATGCACTGAAAGAGGCTGCAAAAATTCTTATCTATCACTTCATGTTGTTCTCTGATGAAAAGATTACTCTTGAGAATCCTGACATTGATGACAATGAAGAGTTTGACGAGGAAGTATTGCATATGCGCCAGTTGCTCAAAACTAAACTTGTTGACATGAACCTTAGTGTTCGTGCACTCAATTGCTTAAAGGCAGCTGATGTTGAGACGCTTGGCGATTTAGTACAATACAACAAGACAGATCTCTTGAAGTTCCGCAACTTTGGTAAGAAATCGCTTTCAGAGCTTGATGATTTGCTCGAGAGTCTGAATCTATCATTTGGAACCGATATTACTAAATATAAACTGGATAAGGAATAGGTTTTTTAGTTCTTTGGCTTTTATGTTGTGAGTTCTTTAGTTTTTCTTTTTGCTTTGCAACTGAGTATAAAAACTAATAGTTAGCATTTGTTGACTTATAGTTCAAAGACTTACTAATTTTAAAGTTTACAAGCTCAAAACTTATATCCCTATTCACAAGAAAAAAACAAAAATGAGACATAGTAAAAAATTTAACCACTTAGGTCGTACTGCATCTCACCGTAACGCTATGTTAGCTAATATGGCTTCATCGTTGATTATGCACAAAAGAATCACTACGACCCTCGCCAAAGCTAAAGCTTTGAAGAAATATGTAGAGCCTCTTATTACTCGCTCTAAGGACGATACTACTAATTCACGTCGTGTCGTATTCCGTTACTTGCAAGACAAATATGCCGTATCAGAATTGTTTAAGACCGTTGCTCCTAAAGTAGCCGACCGTCCAGGTGGTTATACACGTGTTATCAAGTTAGGTACTCGTCAAGGAGATGCTGCTCAAATAGCATTCATCGAGTTAGTTGACTTTGATGATAATATGGCTAAGACAGAAAAAGCTGTAAAGAAAACTCGTCGTAGTCGTCGTTCTTCTGGTGTTAAGGCACAAGAGACTAAGGCAGCAGAAGCTCCAGCTGAAGATGATTCTAAAGCAACAGAGACTACTGAAGAAAAGGCAGCTGAATAATCCTGATTATTTCAATTCTCATCATAACGCTTTCGTTCACATCATGTGGATGGAAGCGTTTTTATGTGTTTGTACTGTAAGGTAAGCATCCAACATTAGCGTAAGCATCCAACATTAGCCACCATTGCTGGGCGTTCCTACTTTACTATCTTTGCCCGAAAAACTTATGTTTGTACTTGGCGAAATAAATGTTTTTCGGGCTTGTTGGATGCTTACGATGCTTACACTCTATTTCCCCACTTTCTCTCCATTTCTTATATACACCCCACTTGGCAAAAGGTCTAGATTATCCCCCACATACTGCCCTTGTAAATTATAGATACGCCTATCAATTACTGTTTTAATCGTAGTAATGCCGTTAGATACTGATCTTGGACCAATAACCTTTACATCATCAAGAAAGAAACTTTTGTTGGGCACAAATAAGATCTTTGTTAATCCTTTTCCACGAAAAGGAATAATAACAGTAGTCCATTCGCTATTCTTTAATAGATACGATCCCATTGGCATGTCATAAATATGTACATCAACATTCTTATCCTTTTTTCCAAAAGGTGCGGCAACAAAAATAAGAGTATCATTGCCTACAGCATTAAATTCAGGAGAATACACGCACCCCTCTTTCCTCGTTGTACCAAACTTTGCGCATCTGTCTCCTCCAAAAAAAACATTGGAAGGCACGAACCACCCTTCGTTGTCAGCAATGAAATCTGAAGTGTTATTCGCTACTCTTCCTCTAAATCCAGCAGAGTTTCCTCCTTTCCCCTTACATTTATCGAAGCTTTCGTGAAATAAAATACCGTCTGAAGATAAAATCTTTACTGGCTTTTTTACTAAAGAAGTTCCACTAAAATTAAACGAAATAGTCTTATCTTCATGCCGCTGAATACACGTAATTTCCCCATCCATAAAAAATGTCCCCTGTGCCGTGGCATGATAAAAAGTAGCTGCAGGCTGTGAGGTAGCCGTTAAAAAGTCGTGATTTTTGTATGGATAGGCATCATTCTCCACTTCTGTTATATTAAAGTTTCCTTCTTTGGTACGATAGTTTACACGATTATCGGCATGAAAAATGGTACAATGCTGATGCTTGGCATTCACATTCACAGCATTATTTTGCCATGCCATGTGGTTGTAATCTACATGTAAAATGAGCAATCCTTCGCCATCTAAGCACGCATCCCAACCTGTTTTCTGTCGATTTTCTAAAAGATAATACTCATCCCGATGCCCACTATTATATATAATGTATGTAGAGCCTTGCTCGCTCAATGGGCGCATACCCTTTACTTCCCTGTCGGAAGATAGCTCTGTGGGATGTATCCACCCACAATACATTCGTTCATAACTGGTGTAACCTGCTGGTACAAACCCTTTCCCATTATATCCTCCAGAATCCATTACATCCCACGTACACATGCCATAATTATTGTTGTCAGATGTATCGTACATATCAGGCAAGCCCAACAAATGTGTTATCTCATGGCAAATCGTGCCGATGCCGTCTATCTCATTATTGCGTACCAACTCAGAACTACAAGCGTAAGTATTAATTTTAATGCCATCTAATATGAAATCTTGATGTGTATCAGCCAATTCTCCCTGATGTGGCCATATCGTTTTGGTATTGGTAGCGTAGGTAGAATTTTCTCCTTGTCCCGCATACAAAATATAAATACCATCTGCTTCGCCATCGTTGTTCCAATCATAATCTGTAAAGTTAACATCTTTATCTACCATCTTGCACGCCTGTTTCACCATTTCTTCTACTCGCTTATCCTCCCCTTGCATATTATTTTCACCATAATAGGTGTACGAATGCGGCAGCGTAATAGGACCTTTCACATTGAAGGACAATAAAAATTGCCCGTTACTTTGATTTTCAAAATAATCGTGAACGCTACCCTTAAACCCTAACTCGTGCTGAAAATTTGGTTGGTTGGCAATGCAATTGTACAACTCTTGCGTATGTCCTACAGCAAACGGCATATCAGCAAATTGCACCAAAAGCAATAATATCTTTTTCTTTCCATAGCAAAAACTCTTATTATAAAAACGTTTTATCCTTCTTCGTTTGTTAAATGTCGCCCTTGTTTGCTGTCGTCTTGTATGCTTCTCCCAGAGCTTAAAGGTTTGGTGTTCTTCATCAAAAATATATTGCTTACCATTAGCTGCTTGCATATAATGCAAATACTCATCGCCCATGAGCTGCGCACGTACCAGCTCACCCGTTATCAAGCGAATCTCGCTCCACGTTCCTCGCTTCACTGGTATGGAATTTACGTAAATAACCATCCAAACCAATGTAACAAATGTTATAATTCTTTTCATAGTTTCTTATTGGTGTAATTTTTGATAAAAATAGGAAAAAATAAATAGGGTGCAAAAAGAATTCATAAAATATTTATTTTTTGCAACAAAATATCTTCTTGCATATTTCTATAAACATAGAACAAGCAAAAGAATGTGGCACAGAAGCAACACATCTTATATGTTATGGCAGGTTCTATAAATTATCACCGTGAAGTTTCGAAGTACAAAATTTGTCGGTTTTTGGAGTGTATTTAAAAACATGAAAACCACAGCAGAGGTTTACCGTGCGGATGGTGGGGTAAAGCCCCGAAGAGAACAATCGGTGATACAAAAGAAGGAGACCACTGTCTCTCTAAGTTTAATTGGAAAACTTATTTCTAGTATCGTGAAAATTCCATTTTCCTTCGTCTTATTCAGTATAAATTCATAACTTTGTTACTGATACCAAGATAAACAATTGCCTAATGGAACAGAAGAAAGAGCATAGCAACCTTATTAAGGAGCATTTGAAGAAGCGAGGTATTACCCAAACGTGGCTCGCCAAAGAGTTGGACATGAGTTTTAGTATTACCAATGCATATGTTTGCAATCGCAAACAGCCGAATCTTGCCATCATTTTCAAAGTGGCGGACTTGCTAAGTGTTTCACCCAAAGAATTAGTAAAATAGAAAGTTTTATGAGTACTAAATTTTTCAATAACAATATTGGCAATTCTCTTTTTGACAAATTTAAAGGGATAGCTGATGGAATCGTAGATTCAACTTCAAAATGCAACTACGTGTGCAAATTTAGGTAAGAGGTCTCAAGTGGCATTCTGAATCCCAACTTTTTTCTTTGTCTGGCATTTATTTTATGTTGATATTCTTTGATTTGATTATCCTTAAAATCCTTGACATCACTCTTTTGGTGAATGTATTGCCTATAGGGCGGTTCTATAAATTACCACCGTAAAGTTTTTTTTATGTTAGTCTATTTACGTTTTGTCATCTTGTGGACTCTTTTTGGTTCAATTTGCTTGTTCGTTCAGTCGTATAGCTCGCTATACTCCTTCGCTTACAAACAAATTGACCTCAAAAATAGTCTCACAATCTGTCAAAGCTAATTTATAGAACCGCCCTATAGGGTTTATTAGTATACTCAATGAGCCTTTTTTCCCATGAGCAGTAGGGATGCACAAAATATATCTTCGTATCTAATGTTTTTCCCAGCCACTTGTGGCCTGTGAATTCTGGTCCGTTATCCGTGGTTATTGTTTTTACGTTATGCTTATAAGGCAGCAGCATGAGATATACGGCTTGAGAAACGCCTTTGGCATCCTTGCCTTTCTCAAAAATTGCTAATCTCAAAGCGTTGTTTTTTCTACTGTTTGCTTATCGCTGCTTACTCTAATATATCCGTAAATCATAATTGTATGTGTGATAATTATTACTTTCACAAATACAAACGAATATTACAATAAACGAGATGCTATGTGGTAGGTTTCACCCTTTTTGGTATCAAATGTTATCTCGTTATCATTAGTTTTCTTATATTTAATGCTTTTTCCCTTGCTGTTAATAATGTTATAGTTCTTTGCAATATCCTTGTATTTAACAATGGCAGGCATACCCAATTTAGATGTAATAGTTATCATCTCGGCTTTATGATTGCTCCACTTAATGCTTACTTCAAAGTTGTTAACGGCACAAAGTCCTTTTACCTCTCCGTCTTTCCATAAAGAGGGTAGGGCAGGAAGAATTTCTATTTTGCCCAGATGACTCTGTAACAACATTTCTGCCATGCCTGCACAAGCACCAAAGTTGCCATCTATCTGATAAGGAGTGTGCGCATCCCATAGGTTTTCGTATATGCCACCGCCCTCGCTGTTGCCTGTGTTAGTTTGACTATGGAGGGCTGTATGTAGTAGTTGCTGACAGATGTTGCCATGATGAGCACGTGCATGAAGATTAACTTTCCACCCCATTGACCAGCCTGTGCCCTCGTATCCACGTGCGTTTAAGGATGCAATAGCAGCATCATAGATGTGTTTATCTATGTCTTCGGCAATCTGATTACCAGGGTATAAACCTATAAGATGTGACAAATGTCGATGATTGTTATAACCTTGATTCCATTGATCGGTATATTTCCATTCTCTTAATAAAGTCTTGCCCAATACCTTCTCTGTTCTTAAGCCTGTATCTAACTTCTTAAACTTATTGTTTAGGTCATTTAAGAAATTAGGTTCTTCGTTTAAGTTTAATGCTTTAATGGCTTGTTGCACATTATTAAATAAGTCCCAAACCAGTTGTTGCGAGTGGGCAGTGGCGTTTTCGCTCTGTGGCCCATGTTCAGGAGAGTATTCGTTAGGGCATTCGTAGGTACCATCTTTAGCTAAAACAAGTCGTTGCAACCAATATTGTGCACACGAGCGCATGGCAGGATAAGCTACATTTTTAAGATATTGCTTATCTAAGGTAAAGCGATAGTGTTGCCATAAGTGCATACAGTACCAGGCATTGGCAATGGTATAGTTTTGTCCCCAATTAGACCCTGAGCCATAGATATTGTTTTCGGTGGTAAGAGTCCAGCCTACAGTTTGTCCAGCTATTTGCTTTGCATTAGCTCTCCATTGCGTACGCTCGCAGGCTTCACGATGTATGTAGTTAAGGTAAGGTATGTGTAGTTCGCTGAGGTTGGTAATCTCTGCTGGCCAGTAGTTCATCTGAACGTTGATATTAGAGTGGATATCGCTATTCCATGCAGGCGAATTATTATTGTTCCAAATGCCTTGCAAGTTGCTTGGCAAATCAACCCCACGGCTACATCCTATCATAAGGTATCGGCCGTAGCAGAAGTAAAGTTCTTCTAACAACAAATTATCTTTTGCGTTTTGGGCAAAATTGCTAATGAGTGTAGGGGTTGTAGTGGTAGGCTGTTTGTTTGTTATATTGAGTTGACAACGATTATATAATGAGGTATAATCGTTTAGCTGGTCTTTGCGTATGTTATTATATCCCTTGCTAATGGCTTTTAACACAACTTCTTTCACATGTCGTGGGAGTGATGCCGCATCAGAAAGGTACTCATCGTTAGATGCATCAAAGTTCGTGGTGCCATACAAATATACAAACATATCGTTGGCATTCTTTACATCAATGCCTCCATTAGGGTTTACACTTACACTTCCGCCATTGGTAACAATGCGAGCTTGACAGTAATAAGCTTCATTTTTCTTAGTTCCTGTGCGTTCTACTTCGCCCTTGAACGTAATAATACCTGTGTTATTAGCTAAAGTATATTGAGGAATTCCGCCATTTTGGTTAAACAGAATAATGTTATTATTGATTTTACCTTTCTTATTAGCAGTGTAATGAATGGCTATTACTTTGTCTGGATAAGAGCAAATATACTCTCTGTTGTAGCTAACCCCATTGGCTGTATAGGCAACTCCAGCATTTGCCTTGTCAATATCCAGCCAGCGATGATAATTAGTTGCCGAAGAGATAGAAGCATCTGTTGAAGTAATATATAGGTTACCAAAGTTGAGGTACGAACCATATTCGCTATTGCCAACAACATGTCCGAGGTGTCCTCTCCACAAGGTCTTATCGTTAAACTGCACTTCATCGCGCTTAACACCGCCCATGATACAACCGCCAAACTGTCCGTTGCCTATGGGTAGGGTAGAGGTCATCCATATAGTAGCTGGCTTGGTATACCATAACGTATGTTTGCTTGTTGGGGTCCACGATGCGATTCCTTTGATATTTACTTCTTTTATAGCTACAGGTTTTGCATCATTGATAATAATGTTTTTGGGTAAAACAAATTGTAGAGTATTGTTAGGGTCGTCTATCTTATCCCATAACCCTAAGTCTTTTCCTATGCCAGCACCTCCCCATAGGTTGAGATATGTTCTACCATTATCTGTGGTACTGATTTCAAAACCTTGATACCTGCTGTTTGATGTGTTTACTATCTTTAGTTTTTTTATGCCTGAAGGCTGATTACTTGCATAAAAGTATTTTTGTGATGTACTATAATATAAAGTCTGTCCGGCAGCATTTATAAAAGAATAGCCATTGCCAAACTTTATTACTTTCCATATTTGTTTCTTCTGTTGGCGTATAGAAGGTGTTGCAGTGTGCACCTTTTCGTTGTCTTTAAATGCTGTTATAACACCTTTTCCATTCTGCATTTGGATGTAGTAGAATACTTTTTTTCCTTGAGTACTAATAGTTGGAAAGACAGGCTTTGCCCATGCTATCAGTACCATGCAAAGTAACATTGTAATTGTAAATAATCTTTTCATGTAAATTGCTTAGTTAGTTGAGTTGCAAAAATACATAAAAAGAATGAGAAAGCATTGTACTTTGTACTTTGAACTTACGTGTGCGCATGATAAGTTGTTTGGCTATTATAGGAGTAAAATCATTAGTGGGTGGCTCTATCAATTAGCTTTGACAGATTGTGAGACTATTTTTGAGGAAAATCTGTTTATGAGTGAAGGAGTATAGCGAGAGCTATACGAGACTCTGAACGAACAAGCAAATTGAAGTAAAATTTATAGCCCTCCCCTTAGTTTGTTAAAGCTGATTTTATCGAATCAATCATTAATTATTAGTACATCTTTCAAAATATAAGTTATTTTTTTTAGATGTAAGTATAATTTGTTGTAAAATATAAGTAAAAATAAGTTGTTTCTAATAAATTATATGTTTTTATTTGGTGAGGTTTGTTAAAATATTTAATTTTGCACCCCCCATTATTTAATGGATATTTTTTTTATTTTTTTTAATTCAGGAGACAAATTATGAAGAAAAAGCTTGTCATGGTTTTGGTCGGTCTGTTTCTGTCTATAGGAATGGTATTCGCCCAAAACAAAATTACTGGAACCGTTATTTCGGGAGAAGACGGTGAACCTGTGATAGGCGCATCAGTACTTGTTCAAGGCAAAACCTCAACAGGCACTGTTACCGATATTGATGGTAAGTTTGTGTTAAACGTAGCCGAAGGCACTAAGCTGGTATTGAGCTACGTGGGTATGGAAACGCAAATAGTGAAGGCAAAAGATGGTATGAAGGTAACAATGATGCCCGACAAGAAACTTACGTTAGACGAGGTAGTTGTAACTGGTATGACTACTACCGACAAAAGATTGTTTTCAGGAGCTACTACCAAGATTAAAGCATCTGATGCCAAGCTAAATGGTATGGCAGATGTTAGTAGATCGCTGGAAGGGCGTGCTGCGGGTGTAAGTGTGCAGAACGTATCGGGCACATTTGGTACAGCACCAAAGATTAGAGTTCGTGGTGCTACATCTATTAACGGTAGCAGCAAGCCTTTATGGGTTGTAGATGGTGTAATAATGGAAGATGTAGTAGATGTTGCAGCTGAAGATTTATCTTCCGGAGATGCCAATACCCTTATTTCATCGGCTATAGCAGGACTGAATGCCGATGATATAGAGAGCTTCCAGATATTAAAAGACGGTTCGGCTACATCTATTTATGGCGCACGTGCCATGGCAGGTGTTATTGTTATTACTACAAAGAAAGGTAAAGCAGGGCAAGCCCACATTAATTATACGGGCGAATATACCATGCGCTTGAAACCATCGTATAATGATTTTAATATTATGAACTCACAAGACCAAATGTCGGTTTATCGTGAGTTGCAGCAAAAAGGATTTCTTAATTATGCAGAAATGGCTAATGCAGGCAGCAGTGGTGTGTATGGAAAAATGTATCAGCTAATGTCTAATTATGACAAGACAACAGGCAAGTTTGGTTTAGCAAATACACAAGAGGCAGAAGATGAATATTTACGTGCTGCTGAATATCGTAATACCAACTGGTTTGACCGTTTGTTTTCAAATAACGTTATGCACAACCATTCGGTAAGTATATCAGGAGGTACAGATAAGGCACAGTATTATGCATCGTTGTCTGCTATGTTTGACCCAGGATGGACCTTGCAGAGCAAGGTAGAACGCTATACAAGTAACCTCAATACTACGTTTAATCTTAACAAGCATTTCTCGATTAACTTAATAAGCAATGCGTCTTTCCGTAAACAGAAAGCACCAGGAACATTGAGCTCTGACGTAGACCCAGTAAACGGAGAAGTGAAGCGCGATTTCGATATCAACCCTTATTCTTACGCTCTGAATACTTCTCGTACACTCGACCCTAACGAGTTTTACACTCGTAGTTATGCACCATTCAATATTTTCCATGAGTTGGACAACAACTACTTAGACTTGAATGTATCTGATTTTCGTATACAAGCCAGTGTGGATTATCGTCCTGTTCAGAAATTGAAGTTAACATTCTTAGCTTCTATGAAGGGATCGGCAACGGCACAAGAGCATAATATCTTGGACAATTCTAATCAAGCTCTGGCTTATCGTGCTATGCCTACAGCGGCTATTCGCGATAAGAACCCATTCTTATACAAAAATCCTGATAAAATTTATGATTTACCTATCTCTATTTTGCCATACGGTGGTATATACAAACGCAATGATAATAAATTCTTTGGCTACGATACTCGTTTATCGGCAAGTTACAACGATGTATTTAACGGCAGTCATATTCTAAACCTCTATGCAGGTATGGAGACCAACTTTGTTGACCGTAAAGCTACATGGTTTCGTGGCTGGGGACTGCAGTACAATCAGGGTGAAGTACCTATGTATGTTTATCAGGTATTTAAGAAGGGACAGGAAGAAGGTTCACGCTACTTTGCAATAGGTAACGCCCATATTCGTAGTGCAGCTTTCTTTGGCACAGGCACCTACTCTTATCAAGGCAAATATCAGGTAACTGGTACGGTACGTTACGAAGGAACCAACTACTTAGGTAAAACCCGTAGTGCTCGCTGGATGCCTACATGGAACATTTCTACAGCTTGGAATGCTCATGAGGAGAAGTGGTATGCTGATGTATTCAAAGATATTCTTACCCATAGTACATTTCGTGCAAGCTACTCACTAACAGGAGATCGTCCCGCAATTACCAATGCACTGCCTATCTTTAAAAGTTCTAACCCTTGGCGTCCGTTTACTAACGTACAGGAAACAGGTATGGGAGAGATATTAGGTAATACTGAGCTAACCTACGAAAAGAAGCACGAGCTAAATATTGGACTTGACTTAGGATTTCTTAGAAACCGTGCCAACCTAAGTGTTGATTGCTACTGGCGTAACAATTTCGACTTGATAGGTATTGCAAATACAGAACTATATGGCCCACAGTATGCCAATGTCGCATCTATGAAGTCGAGCGGGTTTGAGTTTACTCTTTCTACCACCAACATTAAGAACAATGACTTTAGCTGGACAACCAACTTAATTTATTCTCATTCGTACAACAAGATTACCAAGCTCAATACACGATCAAGTGTTATGGGTATGGTACAAGGAACGGGGTTGGCAAAAGAAGGTTATCCTGTACGTTCGGTGTTCTCTATTCCTTTTCGTGGATTAAACAGAGAAGGTATTCCCATGTTCTTAGATCAAGACGGAAATGTATCAACAACAGGTATCAATTTCCAATCAAGGGATACAGAGAAAAACAAGTTCTTAAAATATGAAGGCTCTGCCGAACCTACTGATGTTGGTTCTTTGGGAAACCTTTTTAAGTATAAAAACTGGACCTTGAATGTGTTTATTACTTATTCGTTTGGTAACGTTGTACGTTTAGATCCTGTGTTCTCTAACAACTATAACGACCTGTCGGCAATGCCAAAAGAGTTTAGAAATCGTTGGGAAGTGCCAGGCAATGAGAAGCATACCAATATTCCTGTTATTGCCAGTGCACAACAAAATATGCTTGATACTAATTTAGGGCTTGCTTACCATGCTTACAATTATTCGGATGAGCGTATTGCCAAAGGCGACTTTATTCGCATGAAGGAATTGTCTTTGGGTTATGATTTCCCTGCAAGCATTCGTCATACACTTAATGTAAGTACACTTTCATTAAAATTGCAGGCTACCAACTTGTTCTTGCTTTATGCAGACAGTAAGCTCAACGGACAAGACCCTGAGTTCTTTAATACAGGTGGCGTAGCAGTACCGGTACCAAAGCAATTTACTCTCACATTAAGATTAGGACTCTAAAAACAGAAGAAATGAAGACAAGACAAATAATATATAAAACATTGGTGCTGGCTTTGCCATTGGTGGCACTATCATCGTGCGATGATTATCTTGACACCATGCCAGACAACAGAACCACATTAGATACAGAAGAGAAAGTGGCAAACCTTTTGGTAACAGCTTATCCAGATGCAGGTAGCATGCTTATTAACGAATTGATGTCTGACAATGTTGACTACTTTGGTATGCGAAATCCATACGGAAACAAATTTGGTGACCAAGTTTATGCATGGAAAGATGTTACAGAAAAAAATAACGAGGCTCCTTTACAGTTGTGGCAGGTTGATTATAGTGCGATAGCTGAAGCCAATCAAGCATTGCAAACCATTGAAGATATGGGCGGAGCTACCACTCCTTCATTAAAAGCATCTAAAGCAGAAGCGTTGTTATGCAGAGCTTATGCTCATTTCTTGCTGGTTAACGAGTTTTGTAGCCACTATAATGAAAATACCAGTAATAAGGATTTGGGTATTTATTATTCTAAAAAAGTAGAGAAAATTAACGATAAGCATGAACGTGGCACGGTAGCTCAAGTATATCAACAAATAGAAAAAGATATACAAGAAGCACTGCCATTGGTTACTGACAATTATAAAGTACCAAAGTACCACTTCAACAAAAAGGCTGCTTATGCTTTTGCTACTCGTTTTTACTTATATTATGCCAAGTGGGATAAGGCACTGCAATATGCTAACCTTTGCTTAGGAGAGCATCCTGAAGAATCGTTACGCGATTGGAAAGTCATGGGCGAAATGCCAAACAATTATTTTGCTATTACTCAACATTATGTTGAAGCTAACAATCCTGCAAACATTATGCTAAGCACTTATACATCGGTAGCATCTATGGCATTTATACCTGTTCCTATTATGTATAAGAGGTATTCGCATGGTAAATACATTTCGTATAATGAAGACGTGTTTGCCAAGAATGTTTGGGGCGATGATGCAAAATACTACCTAAAGCCTGCTGTAGGTGCCGCTGCCAATGCCGAAGCTACATGTATGTACAAAATACCATATTTGTTTGAAACCGTAGACCCAGTATCAAAAATAGGTATTCCTAAAACTGTTATCGCTGTGTTTACCACAGACGAAACCTTGTTGGCAAGAGCTGAGGCGTACATTATGCTAAAGCAATACGACAAGGCGGCAGCCGACTTAAACTTGTGGATGCACAATATTGTTAAGACTGATGTACAGCTTACTCCACAGTTGATACAAAAATTCTATAACTCTGTTGGCTATTGTTACGATGATGAAACCAAATTAAACTCTACTATCAAAAAGCATTTACATCCAGCATTCCCTATTGGCAAAGAGGGGTCTGTACAAGAAACAATGCTACAATGTGTTTTAGGCTTCCGTCGTATAGAAACTTTGCATGAAGGCTTGCGATGGTTCGATGTGAAGCGCTATGGTATAGAGATTAAGCGTAGACTGCTGGATGTAAAAGGTAACCCTGAAAAAGAACTCGATATATTAAAGGTGAACGACCCACGTCGTGCTGTACAGATACCTTATGATATTGTACAAGCAGGTGTTCAACCAAATCCTCGTCATGTAAACAAATAAAATAAGAATGTATATGAAACAATATATTTTATCAGTATCATTAGGATTGGTAGGCTTGTGGCTTGGAGCTTGCTCTGAAGATAAGCTCAGTGACCAAAGTGTTATAGTAAGTCAGAGAATAGAGAAAACGCCGTTTGATAAGTGGATTAAGGCAGAACTTACCGATCCTTACAACATACGATTTGTATATCGTTACAATCATAATGAGAGTAACAAAAACTATGCTAACGTACCTGCAGATTATCTGCAAGCTGTAAAGTTGGCTCACATCTTAAAGTATGCTTGTATTGAAGCATATAACGATGTGGCTGGCAAGGATTTTACCAAAACATACTTTCCTAAGTTGTTTTACGCAACAGGTTCTTTTCTGTATAATCCTAACAACACTATGGTGTTAGGTACTGCTGAGGGTGGAAAAAAGATTTTCTTAGCTGGTACTAATAGTCTTGACGAATATCTAAAGAGGAGAGAAGACCTCAACCATTATTATCTCCAGACAATTCATCATGAGTTTACACACATTCTAAACCAAACGCTCAACTATACTCCAGACTTTAAGAAAATTACGGGTAATACTTATCTATCTGACAGTTGGAATGCCAAAAACTCGATAGTTGGATATTTACAGCGTGGTTATATCTCGGCTTATTCACAAAAAGAAGATCGGGAAGACTTTGCCGAATTGCTATCAATGTACGTTACTAATACACCAGAACAGTGGCAAGCTTGGATGACAGAAGCAGGAAGTACAGGAGCTGGCTTCCTTGCAAAGAAAATAGAAATTGTGCGCAATTATATGCTCAAAGGTTTCAATATTGATATTGACAAACTGCGTGATGATGTGTTGAAGCGTGAGGATGAAATTGTTTCGGGTAAAGTTGATTTAACAGATTTAAGCATCAAGAAGTAAAGGAGACAAAAAATGAAAATGAATAAGCTATTATTATATACGGCATTGTTACTGTCTATATTTGTATTTCAGTCATGCTTAAAAGATCAAAAAGATGCTTTTGACGAATCGGCTTCTGCCCGTATAGAGAAATATCTTGACAATGCTCAAAAATCATTGATAAGTTCAGAGTACGGATGGATTCTTGATTATTATCCTCATGAAGACAGGCAGTTTGGAGGATATACTTATACGGTAAAGTTTACAAAGAACGAGGTTGAGGGGCAACTGGAAGTTGAACCAAAAACAAAAGCTAAAAGTCTTTATGCTCTTAAGATTAATAATGGACCAGAATTATCATTCGATACTTATAACAATGTTCTTCACCACTACTCGGTTCCAACCATACAGCAGCCAAAGGGAATGAGTGGTGATTTTGAATTTGTTATAGACAGCATTGGAAAGGATGTTATCAAGTTGCATGGCAAGATTTATCAGAATGTAATGTATCTGCGTAAATTAAAAGAGGATGCCACTACTTATTTAATAAAGGTGTCGACTATGGCAGAGAATTTTAATTTGATAGCATCTGCTGGAACTATTGGTGGTAAAAAAGCTTTGGTTAAATATGATACTGATAACAGGCAGGCTACTTTTGTAGATGCGAATGGAAAAGAAATATCTACTGCATACAATTATACAGATAAAGGTATTCGCTTATATTTGCCTGTTTATGTAAATGGTGTAGAGCTTTCTGAGCTTTCGTATAATGATGCCAACCTTTCCGTTACAGGCAATCAAATAAGTTTACTAAAAGGATACGTAAATCCTATTTTGGTACAGAAAGCCATTGGCAATATCTCTACATCGTATGATGCTCTCTGTAAAACTTACAAAAATATTCCTCACTTAGATAAGCTTGAAGTAAAATCTAATGTTAATTGGGTAAAGTTTACAAAGAATGGCAACGACCTTACATTATTGGTTGACAAAAACGAAACGGGCAAGTTGCGTAAGAGTATAATAACAATCAGTTCTGGTATCTTTAAGCAAACTATAACTATTTATCAAGTTGCAGTTTCCGATATTTTAGGAGATTACAAATTTGTGTTTGCAAATACCAAAGACGAAGCGCAGATGGCAAAAGCTAACTTGAAAATAAACAAAAAAGGTACGTTGTTATTTAGTATTACAACAGAAGATTCTACTTGTTTTATGATGCCTGCAATATTTGATCGTAAGAATTTAGCTATTAAAATTCCTACAGGCGTAACTGGAAGATATAAGTCCAAAAAAGGAGATGGTAATCTGTTAATCGTTGCTCAATTGTCTTCAGTATCTTCAGGTATGCCATTTGGTAATAATATGTTCATTGTAGGAACTTTCAAGTTTAACAGTGAAGGTAGGTTAATTGCTCAATTTGAATGTCAAAAAGATGGTACCGTAAATAAAGGTGCAGCTTGGGGATTATTAACCATGCTTAAAAACAAAAAAATAGTTCCTCTAAAGATATTATTAACGCCAAAAATGGGTAAGTTATAATAAGATATAATATTCTATAGAGGTGTGCTTCGGTACACCTCTTTTTTTGTATATGAGCATATAGTGAAGAATAATGTAATGGTAGGTTCTATAAATTAGCTTTGTTACATTTAGCACTTATATATTGAACAAAAAAAAATAGTGCAAGCCGAAAACAGTCAAGCTTGTTTGAATTGTTGAGATGCAGCCTGTTTCCTAATTTATAGAGCCAGCCATATAATAAAGAGTGAACATACATCGTTTATCTTATATACAAGAAGAATTAAAGAGTTGTTGCCATGTTCTATTTGTATCAACAGGGTAACCCAATAACCAAAGTGTATTGCAAAATGGAAGTAAGTAAAGTAGTGAATATATTAAAAGAGGCAGGCGTTAAGCCCACCTCTAACCGTATATTGGTATTAAGATCTATCATTGAATGTAACAAAACTCTAAGTTTAAGCGACTTAGAGAGTAAGCTCCTGTCGTTAGAGAAGTCGAGTATCTTCCGTGTGTTGCGCCTTTTATTGAAGCATGGTATTATTCATTCCATAGAAGATGGGCGAGGAATGGTAAGATATGAGATTTGTACATCCGATCACGAATGCCATGATGATGACCAACATGCACACTTTTATTGCGAAGTTTGTCAAGATGTTTTTTGCTTCAAAAATATACATGCGCCCCTTATTACCTTACCCAATGGTTTTCAAATTCATTCAGTTAATTATATGCTAAAAGGTATTTGCCCAGCCTGTAAAGCTAAGCTAAAGGCATAATTAATATGCTCTAATAAGTTTTTTATATAGTTATCTCGGCAGAACCAATACAGCAGTGGTGCTGTTCATCGTAAACTACACAGAATTGTCCAGGTGCTACACCATGAATAGCTTGCTGAGCATGGACTATATAGCCACCCTCATTAGTTTGCTCTATGGTGGCAGTATGATATTCTGGTGTGTGTCGTATCTTAAATGTAATATGGTTCATCGTCACAGGTTCGGTAAGAAAATGAAAATCATGAATTTTAAACTCCTGCTTATATGCTGTTTTAGGGTCATAACCTTTGCTTACATACAAGATGTTATGCTCAACATCTTTCTTTACAACAAACCAAGGACCGCCACCAAACCCTAATCCATGACGCTGTCCAATAGTGTGGAACCATAATCCTTTGTGTTGTCCTATCTTCTTTCCTGTTTCCAATTCTATAACATCGCCACGGTTTTCACCTAAATATCTTCTTACATATTCGTTATAATTTATTTGTCCAAGGAAGCAAATACCCTGACTATCTTTGCGCTTGGCATTGATGAGATGCTCTTGTTCGGCTATCTTTCTTACTTCATCTTTTTGATAATGTCCGATAGGGAAAAGAGCTTTGCGTAATTGCCAATCGTATATCTGAGCTAAAAAGTCGGTTTGGTCTTTTACGGGATCAGGGCTTGTTGTAAGCCACTTTTTTTTATTTCTCATCTCGGTTTGTGCATAATGTCCTGTTGCTATCAAGTCATAGTTGTGTCCCATCTTCTCATCAAATGCCCCAAACTTAATGAGTCTGTTGCACATTACATCAGGATTGGGCGTATAACCAGCCTTCACCTTGCTCATGGTGTATTTAGTTACTTCGTTCCAATACTCTTTATGACAGTCAACAACCTGTAACTTACATCCATATTTGTTAGCAACAAAGGTTGCCATTTCTATGTCTTCTTCAGAAGAACAGTCCCATTCTTCTTTTTCTTCTGGTCCTATCTTGATGTAAAAACAATCGGGATGCAAACCCATTTTAGCCAATTCGTATACCACTACCGAACTATCTACTCCTCCAGAGAGCAGTACGGCAATGCGTTTGTCTTTTATGTCGTTGAGATTTATCATCTTATTTCTTCTTATTATTTCAATCTGATTGTGTTGCAAAGATAATCATTTTTGTGATGTGTATCAATGTATAGTGTGTTTAAATATATACTCTCTATGTGTTTTAAGTTTTTTTACCAGCGTTATTTTATGGTATTAGCATTCAAAAAAGTATCTTTGCAATAGCAACTATTAAAACAAAAAAATATGAAAAAAATATTATTCGTTATGGCAGCTGCAGCAATGGTTGTAGCTTGTCAACAAAAGGGTGCACAAAACACAAATACAAAAGATGTAAGCAATGTATGCGCTGACTCTGTGCCAGTAACAAATGGTGATACTTTAACCTATGAAGGTGAAGGGCCTGCTGCCGATGGCACATACAAATATACTTTATCTATGTATGGAGATAGCATCAAAGAATTTTCTTACGAACAAATAGCAGAGACGCCAAAGGGTACACAGACTACTGCAAGAACTACGGGTATTGCTCATTTGTTAGAACATAATGGAAAACATTATGTACGTGTTCAGCAAAACAGAGAGGATTCTGTTACTTTTCTGCAGTTAAACGATTCTACCCTTCGTCTTGTTTCTGAGAAGTTTGAAGAAGCTGGAGAAGGTACTAATACAGATTTGAAGTTAAAAAAATAAAGATTTTTTTATTCATAATTTTTTGAGGCTGGCTTTATAGATTAGCTTGGGTAGATTTTGCGCTTAGTTTTTTTTGAGTTTCAAAAAGTGCAAGCCGTATACAATCAAACTTGTTTGAATTGTTGAGAACGTTGCTTGTTCCCTATAAAAAGAAGCTAAAAGATAATAAAACGTAAAAAAAAATGACATAAAGAACTTTACGGTGGTAATTTATAGAGCCGCCCTAAAAAATATTCGCAAAATACGGTGGTAATTTATGAGGTCAGCCTTCATTCATAAATTTTCTTGCTTTTGGCAACTCGTAGTTCTAAAGTGTAAATTTAGAATTATGAATTACGTTTAGTATGCCTCTCTATATTTATTTTCGTCTTTATCTTCCAGCATACTAAGATAACTTTGATAACGACTGGCAGAAATATAATGTTGCTCTACTGCCTTTAGCACAGCGCAACCTGGTTCGTGTGTGTGCGTACAATTATTAAACTTACAATCTTTAGAAAATGCAAATATTTCTTTGAAATAGCTGGTTAACTCTTCACGTTCAATATCAAATGTACCGAACCCTTTAATACCAGGTGTGTCTATTACATATCCACCTTGTGGTAAAGCTATCATTTCACTAAATGTTGTAGTGTGCATACCTGTTCCGTGCGCATCACTTATTTCGGCAGTACGCTGCATAGCATCAGGTACAATGGCATTAATGAGTGTTGATTTTCCTACACCACTGTTACCACTCAACAGTGTTACTTTGTTTGAAAGAAGATACTTGAGGTGTTCTATGCCTTCACCTGTTTCAGCAGATATTTCAATACACTGATAGCCAATAGTATCATATAGTTGTATCAGCATTTGTTGATAACGAAGTTCTTCTTCGCTTAACAAATCTGTTTTGTTGAATACCAATACTACAGACACTTGGTAAGCCTCAGCACCTGCCAAAAATCTATCAATAAAGGTAGTAGATGTTTGCGGATAATTAACCGTTACCAACAAAAAGGCTTGGTCAAGGTTAGCTGCTATTATTTGACTTTGCTTTGATAAGTTAGATGCTTTTCTAATGATGTAGTTCTTGCGGTCGTCAATAGCCGTAATAAAAGCTCTGCCCTCTTGGTTAGTAACAATGTCTACATAGTCGCCCACAGCTACGGGCGAAGTGCTACGAATACCTTTCAATCTAAAGTTTCCCTTTATCTTGCTTTCTACTATCGTACCCTCTTCTGTCTTTACTGTATACCAGCTTCCGGTGTTTTTTATTACTAATCCATGCATTGTTTAATGTTACATTGATTTTTGAAATTTGAGCTTTGTACTTTATAATTAGATTTTGCAATAAACATTGAACTTTTGAATTGAATCTTTAATTTAAGGGCGGTTCTATAAATTACCTCCGTAAAGTTTTCTTTTGTCAGTTTTTTTACGTTTTGTCATCTTGTATACTCTTTTTTTGAGTTTTTTTATAGTGAAAAATGTATTTTATAGCTTTAACTTACGGTAATAATTTATAAAACCTGCCTAAATAAAGTAATTGTAAAGTTCAATGTTAAAAGCTCAAAGTATTTTATACCGTCATGATTTCTTTGTTCTTTTCTTCAAGCAAAGTATCAATCTTCTTGATGTACTTATCGTGCAGTTTTTGTAAATCGTTTTCGGCATCTTTCTCTAAATCTTCAGATAAACCATCTTTGATAGCTTTCTTCAATTTATCTTTTACTTCAGCACGAACATTGCGAACTTCAATCTTAGACTTCTCACCAATCTTGTTACATTGCTTAGCCAAATCACGACGACGTTCCTCTGTAGGTTGAGGAATACACAACCTAATAACCTCACCATTGTTCTCAGGGGTGATACCTACATCAGAGTCCATGATAGCCTTTTCTATCTCTTTGATAGCCTTTTTGTCCCATGGCTTGATAGCAATAGTGCGAGCATCAGGCACCGATACGTTAGCTACTTGGTTGAGTGGAACCATTGAACCATACGAATTTACCCTTACTCCATCGAGTATTGCCACGTTAGCACGTCCAGCACGTATTCTACTCAATGCTTCTTCTAAGTACATAGTAGCCATTTGCATACGCTCTTCTGCCTCTTGTAAAGTAGTTTTTACGTCAATCATATTTTTGTTGTATTAGTTTTTCTTTTTACAAAAATAAATATTAATTGTCAATTTTCCAACTGTTTTGTATAAAAAAAGTAAGATAGAATGAAGCTGATAGCTCCATATAAAGCCTAAATCTTAATATAAAATGGTTATAGGGCGGTTCTATCAATTAGCTTTGACAGATGGTGAGACTATTTTTGAGATTAATTTGTTTGTGAGTGAAGGAGTATAGTGAGCTATACTACTGAGCGAACAAGCAAATTGAACCAAAAGCGGAGCAAGCCGAATACAATCAAACTTGTTTGAATTGTTGAGGCGCAGCCTGTTTTATATAAAAAGAGCCCATAAGATGACAAACGTAAAAATACTGACATAAAAACTTTATAGTGGTAATTTATAGAACCGCCCTTAATTCTTTTTCTACCAAATTTGTTAGTTCCACAAACTGTGGAACGGATAACTGTTCGGGGCGTTTAGTCATCAATTCTCCTGCAAAAAAAATGGAGGATGGCATTTGCTTGGTAAAAAGCTGTTTCAAACTAACACGTAACATTTTTCGACGTTGGTTAAAAACCGACTTTACAATACGCTTAAACAACATTTCATCGCAACCTAAATACTTTACCTTATTGCGTGTCATTCTAATTACTGCGCTCTTTACTTTGGGTGGAGGATTAAACACATTTTCATCTACCGTAAACAGATATTCTACATCGTACCAAGCTTGTATCATTACCGACAGAATGCCATACGTTTTGTTTCCTGGTTCAGAAGCAATGCGTTGTGCTACTTCGCGTTGTATCATTCCTGTACAACATGGAACTAACTCTTTGTAATCGAGCATCTTAAAAAATATTTGCGAAGATATATCGTACGGATAATTACCTGTAAGAACAAATTTTCTGCCAGCAAATACATCGTTTAGATCCATACGCAAAAAGTCTTGTCCTATAATGTTATTTTGTAGCTTAGGAAATTTCTCTCTCAAATAAGCTACCGATTCACGGTCTATTTCTACCGCCTTTACCTCACGAGGCTTTGTTACTAAATACTGCGTCAGCACGCCCATGCCTGGTCCAATTTCTAAAACAGGAATATCAGGACAGGTATCTACCGTATCGGCAATGCGTTGTGCAATACTCAGATCTATGAGGAAATGTTGCCCTAAGTTCTTTTTCGGTTTTACTAATTTCATTTATATTTTTCTCTATATGTGAAAGCCAATACATCATATTACCAATAAGATGTATCTATCTATATTTGGCAAAGTTATACATTAAAACCGATATTTCCGAGCATACTACAAAAAAAAATACATCTTAATATTTTGCTAAAACTATAATTTTTTGTCTACATTTGTGCAAAATTTTAATAAGGTTGGTTTTTATAAATTACCACTGTATATTGTGAGTAAATTTTATGAAATACGTTTTGTTTTTTTTGCTTCTTTTTATAGAAAACAAGCTGTGCCTTAACAATTCAACCCAGTTTGATTGTATTTGGCTTGCTCTGTTTTTGGGAGCAAGATGTAAGTTAGCCTGGTTGTGTAGCTTGCTACACCCTTTTACCCATTTACATTTTACCTCAAAAAGAAGTTTAAAAATGAACAAAGCTAATTTGTAGAATCAGCTATAAACCATTGTGTATAAATGAGAAAGCTATTGATTTTTATTCCGTTACTACTGTTAGCCTTTTGCTTTACAACATCGTGTAAATTTGCACCATCCCACAATTTGGGAGATACCGTAGCAGCTAAAGATTTTGAGCCTATATCACCCCAATTAGCCAAGAAACACGCTGTCGACTCAACCAAGCAGATAGCAGATAGTGCCGATATATTTGTTGTAGGCGAAGCATCAAACAGAAAAATGATACAACTTATTTCCTATCCTTCGCATCGTGATACGTTGCTGTTTAAGAAAAAACGCCACATAAAAGTTGTTGGTAATGCCAATGAGGGTAGCATTGTGAGAGTAGAATTTGTACAAGGTAAGGATAGTACCAAAGAGGTAAGGCGCATGGAGGAGATAAAACTGCAATAGACGGATGTGTTATTGTGCGGAGTGAAGTTCCTCTAATAAAATTTCTATTAATCGGGGTAGAGCATATTGGTCTATATCTTCTTCGTTTATCCAAATAAAGTCTTCGGGCAATGTAGGGAACACATCGGTTTCTAAAACATAAAAATCTGCCATTAGAATACGGTGTGTCAGCACATGTTTTACATTTTTCTTAATGAGCGTGAGTTTGCCTTTAATCTTGGGCATAGGCTTATCTTCTATGAGCATAGGCTCCCACAAACCTTGCCAAATATCTCCTTTTCCACGTTTGTGTATAGCTACTTTTCCTGCACAGCGTATGTATATATATATAAAGTGTCGCATTTTAATTTTTAGTTTGTTTAGTTTTACAGGCAGCGTTTCTACCTTACTCGTACGCAAAGCTACACACGTTTCTCCAAGAGGACATATTAAGCACCGTGGTGCCTGCGGTGTACATTGTATGGCACCAAAATCCATAATAGCTTGATTATAGGTTGCTGGTTCAGCAACAGGTAGTAGCAATTGTGCCAACTCGGCAAACACTTTTTTGCCTTCTGTGCTATTGATAGGTGTTGTAATGCCGAAATAACGCGACAGCACGCGATACACATTGCCGTCGACCACAGAAACGGGTAGTCCAAAGGCGATAGAGCCAATAGCCGCAGCGGTATAATCGCCCACCCCTTTCATAGCTTTTAGTTCGGTCATTGTATTGGGAAAATATCCCAACTGCACCACCTGTTGAGCTGCAAAATGCAAGTTTCGTGCCCTACTATAGTAGCCCAAACCTTGCCACAAGCGCAGCACTTCATCTTCAGAGGCAGCAGCCAGAGCCTCAATAGTAGGAAAACGTTGCATAAAACGTTCCCAGTAAGTCCAACCTTGTTGTATACGTGTTTGCTGTAATATAATCTCACTCAACCATATTGCGTATGGATTTTTTGTTTCGCGCCATGGCAAGGAACGTCCAAATTCAGCAAACCATTGTAAAAGAGTTTGTGTAAAAAATGTATTGTTGTTGTTATTTTTCTTTTCCATTCGTTGACCTTATTCTATCTTTTTTGTTGTGCGAAATATTTTTACAACACCTTTGCTGTGGCTACAATATTTATCATTAACCGTAGTTTCTTTTTGAAATACGTTAGTATAGTGCTTGTCCTGTAAGTATTTTTCTGTTAGTATGTTACAGCGTTTACCTTACTTTCTAATGCATTATATAGATATTTTAAAGGATAAGATGGTGCTTTTTAACCTCATAAACACATAAAATTACGTTGCTATTCTGTGCATATTGTTATGTTATCAGCATGAGATAATATGGTAAACTTATGCAGATAACCGAATTAACTCCATGAAATAAGCAATATAAGTAGTAGTTTTGTATGTGGAAGTTACGAAAAGAGTGTATTTTATTGGAAATGAACGTATGTTAATCGCTCATGATAGTAATAGGTTACGATTTAGTTAGTTATCTACTGCATTATTCTTCTGCGCATTGCGTAACCTTCAAAGAACTCTTCGTATGCAAAAGTAACAATAAAACGGGAGATTTTGATATGAATCTCCCTGATTTTTTCTATCTCATACAAGTTTTTCCGTAAAAGCGGCTTTATTCGTCGGCACACCATCGTACAAAAGGATTTTGAACGAACGTGTGCCAACTATCGCATAAGCGGAGAAAAGGGCTTTGCCTCACGCCTAAACAACAGTTTAGACTGATGAGGCAAGGCCCATTTCTTTTCTGCTTATGCCAAAGAGGAGCTTTTACGGTTTTTCAGATGATTTTTCTTTTTCGCTGTTCCTTTGAGCCGGAAGCGGAAAGCCGTGTATGACCGCTTGTCCATAAATGGAACAACCCGTCACCCACAGCAGGCAAACCGGGAAGAATGATTTTATCTGCCCGCCCCGACACGTCTGACCAGACAGATAGAACCATACTTCCTTGCAGGTGGTTTGCCCGGTTTCACGCTACCGGCTATGTCCTTTTTTGGGGGAGACTTCCTTTTTTCACGGATTTCTCTTTTGAAGTTTTCTGTCTAATCTGCCTCTACTTCCGTTTACCTCCATTTTCGCGCCTTTCAGTGGGCCGCATCAGGCAGTCATTTCCGTTCTGGGCGCAAAGGTAACTCCGGGATTTGACGGGAAAGCAAGGTCAAGCCTCCTGTTTTCGGGAAAAATCTCCAGCCCTGCGGGTAGTATTTTTCCCGAAAAACCTTGCATTCCCTAATCCCTACCTTTTTAAGCACCCGAAACGAAAACGACCGATGCGACAGAAAGACGCATTAAAAAAAATGTCGGATAAACGAGAGGCAGATAAGATAGTTTGAAACTCAACTCCCTCAGCTCTTGAATCCGCATAAAAAAATAAAAATCAAAAACAGAACAGATATGGGAACAACAATGGCAACAAAATTCGTGGCTTGGGAAGTGCCGACATTGGAAGCTCTGAAAGGCAGTAAGGTTTACATTCTTCGTGAAAAACTGAACAACGGAGGACAGATGAACCGAGAGGAAAAGGATTGGCTTACACGCAACGTGAACAGCAACACCTATTTCAAGAGCGCAGTCCCCTTGCAAGGCTGGAGGTTTGACTTCTCTGATGTACTCCGCACGTTTATTGTGTGCCAATACGGACATTGGACGGAATACAAGGCAACGGACAAGACCGGACTTCGCAGATACCTATACGGCAGGATAGACAACATTGTAGAACTTGAAAAATAGCGAGGATATGACAGCAACGGCAGACTTCAGACAAATGATACAATACATAGGGCTTGCGATATGCGCTCTAACCATGCGTACCGCCCTTTGGGTATTCGGCATCCTTTGGGGCATCGTCAGAGAGATAGTAAACGGAGTGTTCCGAGTGGCGATAGGCATAATCGTGGCTATCCTCTCCACAATCGCCTTATTCGGTTTCATCCTTTGGTTATTCACCCTTTAATCTTACCGACAGCGATATGAAAACGACAGACCATTTCAAGAGAACGATACAGATGTATTTGGAGCAACGTGCAGCGGAAGATGCGCTCTTTGCCAAAAACTACCGCAACCCAGCCAAGAACATAGACGATTGTGTGACCTACATTCTGAACTATGTGCAGAAAAGCGGTTGCAACGGCTTCACGGACGGAGAGATTTACGGACAAGCCGTACACTACTATGACGAGAACGAGATAGAGGTGGGCAAGCCTATCCAGTGTCAGATAGCCGTGAACCATGTGGTGGAACTCACCGCAGAGGAAAAGGCGGAAGCACGACAGAACGCTATCCGACAATACCAAGACGGATTGATGCGCGAAATGCAGAACCGCAACAAGCCGAGAACCGCCACCAAAGCGACCGTCCAAGAAGTACAACAACCCTCATTATTTGATTTAGGCTTATGAAACCGAGAACACAGATACAGCAGGAAGTCGCACATCTGAGCAAGCGACTACCGAGATTGACCGCCACGCAAAAGGCATACGCTTTCCGTCATTGCTTCAAGCATTACGCAATCAAGAGGGCGGACGGCACGAATATCTGTACCGAGTGCGGACATTCGTGGAAGAGCGACCACGACCTTGCGGACACCATTTGCGGATGTACCTGCCCCCATTGCGGTATGCAGTTGGAAGCGTTGCGCACCCGAAAGAGCGTTTTCAGCGAGAACGAATACTTCTCCATTGTCACGACCAGCAAGCAGTACCAAGTGATACGCTTCTTCTTCGTCAAGTCCCGATACAAGGCAGGGCAAGCAGCCGAGTATTCCATCTATGAAGTGGTGCAGAGGTGGATTTCACCCGATGGAAAGACAACGACCGTTGCCCGACTGCGTGGTATGTCAATGTTGTATTATGACCAATGGTCTGAATACAGCGACATGGAGGTGCGCAAGAACAACGGACTTCACGCATACGATATAACACCTATGTGTACCTATCCCCGACAGCGTTTCATCCCCGAATTGAAACGTAACGGTTTCAAGGGGGACTACCACAACACACTGCCGTATGACCTTTTCACGGCTATCCTTTCCGACAGCCGAACCGAAACACTCTTGAAGGCAGGGCAATACGCCATGTTGCGCCACTATATCCGCAGTTCCTTTGACATGGGACGGTATTGGGCATCCGTCAAGATTTGCATCCGCAACGGCTACACCATTTCGGACGGCTCCGTATGGTGCGACACCATTGACCTCCTGCGGCATTTCGGCAAGGACACGAACAGCCCGAAATACGTCTGCCCTGCCAACCTCAAAGCGGAACACGACAAGTTGGTGGCAAAGCGCAATCTGCAAAGGGAACGTGAGCGGACGGAACAGCAACGGCAAAAGGCGATTGAGGACGAGAAGAACTATCTGAAAGCCAAAGGCATCTTCTTCGGACTTGTGTTCTCCGACAGCCTTATCTGCATCAAGGTCATAGAGAGCGTGAAGGAAATGGAAGAGGAAGGACGGATAATGCACCATTGTGTGGGCGGTTATCACAACAAGGCAAACTCCCTTATCCTATCCGCCACCATTGACGGCAAACGGATTGAAACGATAGAGGTGTCACTGAAAACGCTGAAAGTGGTACAGAGCAGAGGGGTATGCAATTCCAATACCGAGTACCACGACCGCATCATCCGGCTTGTGGAGGACAATGCCGGACTTATCCGTCAGCGGATGAACGCAGCATAATATCAACCTATAATAAAGAATAATATGGACGTAAGATTTGAAAGCATGGTTTGCTTGTGGGACGATAAAATCCCCACGATGTTCCTTGAATTTATGAACCTCCTCACTTTTTGTCAGAGTGAGGAGCAGTTAAGGGCGGGTGTAAAAGACTTTTCCGAGAAGCACGAACTTGACAAGTTCTTCCTTTACGGCTTCGGCTCACACCATTTCTACCTGCACCAACGCTATACGAGTAACCCCGAAATGGTGATGCAGAACAGAGTTTTGTCAGTACATTTCTAACCATCAAAAGCAACGATTATGGCAACACGAATGACCATCAACGGAGTAAGTACCTGCACGAAAGCAGGGACAGAGAAATACGAGAAGTTCCAAACGGGTATCGGCAGACGCAAGCGGACACTTGTGCAATACGACTACCGCCACACGGACGGGGAATTATTCTCTTGTGTGAAACCCACGTTGGACGAGTGCCGAACCGCACGGGACAAGTGGCTGACGGCAAAAAGAGGAAAGGAGGACAAGCGATGAACGAATCAGGCTACCAAACGCTGATAGTCAAGTTCAGCAAGCCCATCACGGAATTGGACGGCATCTTTGACGATGCCGAAGCGTGGGGAGTTGAAACCCTTAAAGGATGGGTAGAGGACTATGAGAGCAGTCGGTTTACCGCCATTGACACCCACACGGCAGTCATAACGAGCGAGTACAATATGGAGTGTGTGAAAACATGGTTGGAAAGGAACACCCCCATAGCCGAGAAAACAGAATTTTGAACATTCGGGCGGTGTCCGCACCGCCCGAACATAGCACCCAAAGAAGAATGAATATGATAGCAAAGACAATTTTGGAGCAGATAGGTGGCAGACGCTTTGCCGCCATGACGGGAAGCAAAGACTTCATAGACATGGGCAACGGCTTACGCATGAGCCTTGCGAGGAACAAGACGAGTGCCAACCGCCTTGACATCATCTATGATGCAGGGGCAGACCTCTACAATATGCGCTTCTACCGCAGGACGTTCAGCAAAAAGACATTCGAGTGCAAGACGAAAGACATCGAAACGCACGAGAGGATATATTGTGATATGCTGGAAGAAATGTTCACGATGGTAACGGGACTTTACACCCGTTTTTGAGTGGGTGGGCGGCAAAAGCCGCCTACTTTCTTTCAGTGAGCATGATGGCGGACAAAGAAAGTAGCAAAGAAACCTGTGACCCAATCTGCGATAACAGTCATAGATAGTTGTATGTTGTCTATAGACCCATATAAGTATCTGTATATGGAAATAAGTAGAATATAAAATAGAATTTGTACCTTTGCACATAAATGAAATTTAGAGCATTTTAATGGATAAAGTAGGACATACTTTGTGTACACCCATTTTACTACATTATAGAAGTGCTATCAATAATAAAAATGATGTCTAAATAATTTCTTATGCAACAGAATAATTCAGAAAAATGGAACTTTTTGTCAAATAAAAAGTTATTTTGGGGGACTATTATAGTTATCCTTTTCCTCTTTCTTTTGTCCGCTTGGCTATTCTTCTGGAATAGAGAAAGACATTTTTTCAACGATAATTATGTATTAGATAATGCTCTATGGGGTACATTGGGAGATTTTGTTGGTGGCTTCATTGGTTCTATCTTAGCTTTTATAGGCGTTATTGTGACATGCCAGATTTTTATAGAGCAACGTCAGCAAACTATAGATTTAAACGAAGAGCAAAAAAGGATAACGTCAAATTCTCAAAAGTCACAAATAAATCAATCTGAAATACAGCGATTCAATTCGCTATTTTTTGAGCTTATAGATTTGCATAGGACGCAGGTGGATTATTTGATGAAGATGCCTTTAGTTGGTTTTGAAGCAGAAAACTCAAAAGAAACAAACTTTTTTGATAGATTTATGGAAGAGTTGCATAGCAACTCGAATGTAAACAGTAGCTATGCAAGAGCATTTATTGTTGCCAAGAGGAAATATCTCCAACTATATTTGAGCAACAGTACTATTTTAGCACCATATTTTAGAGTATTGTATCGGTTGTTTGAACTTATTGACAAAGCAAATATTGAAGAAAAGGAGAAAGTTAGGTATGCAAAAATCGCTCGTGCTCAGTTATCCGAGAGTGAACTTTTTATTCTAAGATATAATAGTGCAAACCTTTACGGAGATAATTTTATTGAGTACATTAATAAATTTAGACTTCTAAAACACCTGCCACTTTTATCATTATTGGAATTCAAGAATATACGAAATGTTATTGCCGAAGGAGATTCTTTATATCAATATTCAATAAATATGCTTTTCTTCTCTGTTTGGAAAAGAATATATAATATCACAGTGGGGCATGAAGACAGGACCAATGATTTTGTTCAATTATATGATGAAAGAAAAAGATATAAATTTGAATTAAAGATGCCAAAGAAACACCGAACAGCCTTATATCTAACAATTGATACAAGCCGTCCAAACAGAGACCCTCTACTAAAATGTTTCAGGAACTTTAATGAATCTGATTTTGGGAAACTTTTGACTAATTTCCTTTTGGAGATATATAAATACTCAAATTTTTCAAGATACAACAAAGACGAAAATATAGAATATCATAAGAAAGTATTTCACGATGGTTCTGTTACTAAAATTGTATGTTGGATTTTAAATACAGAAAATAAGCTGTTAAGGGTATCTCATCCAAGTAGAGATAAATTTTACGGGATTTCAGAAGATTAAATAGATTTATGAACTTATTTCATAGTAGAATCTCCACAAAATCCATTCAGTCGTATCTAAACTTTAGAAATTACTTGGGATTTTGTGGAGATTCTATTTATGTACAAATGATAGCTTTTCTTAGATACTTAGGGTATATACAGCAGCGCAAACTCCGCCTTTCTCCGTTTGAGCAGCATGGCATGGCGTTTACCCTTGTAGTTGCAGAAAGCGATATACTCCCGATAAATGTTCCTGTCACCCGCCTCCAGTTTCCGGATCAGCGTGCTTTTGGGTATTTTCCCGTTCCCCAACAGACGGTATGGACCGACATTGTAGGCGAGCGTGGCAAGGAGCAGACTATCTTTCCCGAACTGCCGGAACATTGCGCAGAACTTTCGTAGGTCTTTCCGCAGAAGCGCGTCCGCCTGCCGCTTCGTCATGGTGCGTGCCGAATACCTTTCGCTCGGCTGTAACCGATGTCCATATCCCACATACGGGTGATGTTTCTCCGAGTGCCAGCCTTCAAAATACTTCGTACATCGCACCGCCCTCTCAAATGGTGGCAGCCGGTAGATAGCCGCCTGCCCGTCCGTTCCCTCATGGCGGCTATCCCGTGCGGACACGGAACAGACCGCCAGAAGCGAACAGAGGATAGCCATGAATACACGCATCATCGTGTGAGGGGTTTGAAGTTTCCGATGGGGACAACAGAGATAGCCCCGTCATCCTTCACGTTACGGTTGTTGAAGTCAAATTCCAGCTCGTAGGAGTTGTCGAAATTGTCCTCCACCACCACGATGAAGTTGTGCGCTTCCTCACCCGCCGCCGTGTAGTACAGCCGGAACTTCTCGTTTTCGAGCAGGTAGCGGTCGTTGGGCAGGAACGTGATGCCGTTGTCCATTTTCAGCGTGCCTTCCCCCTCGAACTGGAAATACCGGATGGTATAGAGGGTGTTGGCATAATCGCCCGTCTTTTTCAGTTCACAGCGGATTTCCACCGTCTGCCCCTTCGTTACCTTGTTGGGTACGGGCATGATTTCCACCGTGAAGGGATAGGATTGCTGGATGTCCATGTCATCGTCACACGACACGAGCGTGAGCGATACGGCAGCGAACAGGCAGAGTGCCAACGCCTTGAAGATTGATATTCTCTTGTTCTTGTTGTTCAGTATGTTCATTGTCATTTGATTTTTAAGTTATTGTTCTTTTTGGGTTGTCAGTTGCAGATACTCGTTCAAGTCCTTGTAACTGTCATAGAGAGCGGAACGGTCATAGATACGTTCCCCATAATGTCCTTTCAGCGTTTTCAACGTGCGCCGTCCGGCTTCGTCATGGTCGAGATAACAGTCTATGCACCCGTAGCCGTCCAAATGCTTCATTGCCTTTTCCACGTTGGCAACAGAGTTCAATACGAGGCAGTCACCCTTTTCCAATCCGAGCGTGGCAGCGGAAAGGAAGTCCATGAATCCTTCAAATACGCTACACACGTCAGCCGGAGAGCCTTCCGCCTTGACCAGCGACACATCCTTCGGAGGCACGCATCCTTTGAAGAAGCGGCTGCGGATCTCATATCCACCCGTCACGTTCGGGAAACCGACGGCGAAATACCGCTTGCCACGCACTCCATAATTCAGTCGGCAGCAATACCGGGATGCTATGTCGTAAGAAATGCCCCGTTCCGCCAGATAGTCCGTCAGTGGAGAACGAAGCAGAGGGACGGCTTCCACTCCTTCAAAGGCAGGTTCTGATGGTTTAGGCAGGAAAGTCGGTTTACTCACTTCGGGAACAGGCATAGGCATATTGGCGGTTTCCGCTATGAACTTCACTTGTTCCATGAAGTCGTTGCTTCCGATAAACTCCCCGGCAAGCGTGAAGATGTCACCGCCCTTGCCCGTTCCGAAGTCGTACCAAAGCTGTTTTGCCACGTTCACACGGAAAGAGGGCGTGCGCTCATTGCGGTATGGCGCACGATACCACAACTCGTTGCCGCTTCTTCGGACAGGCTCATGTCCTAACCGTGCGAGGAAGTCCGCAAGGGGTATCTGCCTCATGGCGTCGATTTCCGTCCGTTCCATGCAGTGCGTTAGTTAATGATAAACTTGATGCCCACGCCCCACTGCGTATGAAACTTCCTCGTGTCGCCACCCCACAGGCAACGCTCCCGGAGATTGGCAAGCAGGGCGATACGGTCAGCCACGTAAAACTCCACATCGAGCGTCAGCGCACCGCCGTAGATGAAGGCATCCCGGTCATGGAGCATGGAGCCGTCATGCAGTACCTTTTCGCCCCAGTTCACCGATTCATATCCGGCAAGAGCCGAAGCACCTGCATAGACGAATACGATTTTACGGGCATCGGAGAGTATCTTGAAGTAGTATCCGCCCTCCGCCGTGAACTGCGCCACGGGTATCTTCCCGTCCTTGTAAGGGTTGTTCTTCAACAGGTATTCGCCGCCAAACATCCATTTGTTCCCCTTTTTCGTGTAGGTGGAAAGAGCCGCCCCGAAACTGTACCCGCCGTCGTTGCCGCCGGGATTGAAGCCGTCCGCCATGTTCGCCCTGACCTCGATGCCCTGCATCTTCGGCAGGCATCGCTGGGCGTGCGCCTGCCCCGTACACAGGGCAAGCGACGCGATGATTATTGCGATGTACTTTCTCATGGTCAGCGCACTTGAAGTTCGTTAATGGTATTGGCACGCACCAAGTCCTCGTTCTCAATCACGAAAGATTGGTGGCGACCTCCGTTCTTCTCGTTGAGTTCCACCACGAGACACTTGTCATCGGGGATGGTGAATTTCGCCATCGTGAATACCGTGCGTTCGCTCTTCTTGCCAGGCACGAGCGTAGCGTAATTCTGCGCACGGAGCGGCAGGATAATCTGCTCCTGTACGGCGGTACGCTTCGCCACCTTCTTGTCCACGATTTTCCATGTGATGTAGTCCACATCGAAAGGCACGTTGCTTTGGTTCTTTATCTCCGTGTGGAAATAGAGCAACCCATTATGCGTGTAGATGCCTTTCAGCAGGTACTGGATGCCGAATCGCTTGCAGCCGATGTGCTTCACCTCGCGCTTGTTCTGCTTGTGGATGGACTTCATGATAAGGCGCACCAGCATCGGGCTTTCGCTGCCCAGTTCCTTCAGATAGATTTCCTGCGCGTTGTTCGGACAGTTCACCTTCTCGCCGTCATGGATGAAGTCGCACATCTCCACGTTGAGCAGCAGCGGTTCGGCTGCATATTTCACGTTGAAGGTATAGAAACTCCCGTCCTCCGTTATCACGGACATATTGGTTTCGTTCGGGAAGTTCCTCACGGTTGCCTTCACGCGGATGACATTCTCCGCTCCGTCGGCTTTGCCCGCAATCAGGTCGGGCGAGCCTAAATCGACGTAGCGCACCTCCGAGGGGAAAATGACGTGGACGGTCTTGTCGTAGGTCACTTCCAAGCCGTGCGGAGGGACCATGCGGTCGAAGGTCAGCTTCTTCGTCAGCCCGTGATACAGGTCGCCGTCCGCCTCCTTCTGCGGATAGACCTCCTTTGTCAAGGTCGGTTGTTGGCTTTGCCTTCCTCCTCCTTGCGAGGCATAGTCAAGCGAGCTTGCCTCTGCTCTCGCTTCGTTCGTCGGTTCACTTCCGTTGTCCGTTCCAACGGTTACGTTCTCCTGCGCGTTAGCAGTTACGATGTCCATAGCGAGGGCAAACATGATGATTACTTTTCTCATTACTTTGGATTTTAGTGGTAAATAAAATTTGGTTGTTGTTTTTGTTAGTCGTTGATTGTTATTGTTTTCAATCTCTGTCCTGATAAAGCATGACCTTGTATCCGGCTTTCAGATGCACCTTGACGGTACGCATCTTCTTGGTGATATACTGGCTCGTGCCTTGTATCAGCCCCTTGCCCAAGTCGGAGGCGAGCTGCGCCCCTGCGTTGGTGGATATATTGATGCTGCTGCCCAGCGAGCCGCCCATGTTGGCGGCAACCTCCCTGACGGCATTCATTTCCATAGAGTTCGGAATGAAGATACCGGGCTGCCCGTCCGTGTCATACACCGAGAGTTCCACCGGAATGATAGTGCCGTCATATTCCAACGACGTGATTCCGATGTCGAGCCGTTCGCCCTGTATCTTTGCCGTGCCTACCACCACTGCGTTGCGTGGTATGATTCTGTCTACCACCGCCATTGGCTCCAATAAGCGGAGTTTGACAGCTTGCCCGTCGGTTACGCTCTGCGCCCCATAGATACACGCCGATATGGTGTTTTTGTCCGATACGGTCGTGCCCCCCACCGCCGTATTGAAACTGCGGTTGCGCTCCTGCGAGAAGGAGGCGACAAACTCGGCGTTGCTCATCGGCTGTGAGAGCGAGGATACCACCTGATGCGTCACCTGCCTGACAGGTGCAGCCGTGTTCTTTCCGGTTTTCTGTACGAGATAAGGCTCTGCCGCCTGCACCGGTTCCGGCTTGCCATTGTTCTGACCGCCCATGTACTTCGCCGCCAGCTCGTAGGACTTCTCCATGAGTGCCACTTGGTCATCCATAGCGGACGCCTTGCCTTTCTCGCTCTCCAGTTCCGATTCCAGCGAGGCGATACGCTCCAACAATTCGTCCATTTCCGTGTTGTCGTTCTTCGGCTGCTCATAGAAGTTGCCGAGCGTGGCATTGAGGTCACGGTAGGCGGCTGCGGAGGATTGGATGGTTTTCGGAGCGGATGATGTTGATGTTGCTTCTTCCGCATTTCCGGGATTGGCAAGGTCGAAGTCCCTGCCACCGTCCGTTTCCGCCACCTCGCGGTCGAACATATCTCCCAGTTCTTGCATGGCGCGGCTGCGGTTCTCTTGCCGTTCCTCCATCGCTCCCTGCTCATAGGCTTTCGCCTTGTCGCCGATGATCTGGCGGTTCGCCTTGTCAGCATCGGGCATTTCGATATTGTAACCACCCGTCCCCGGTTGCTGCTCCTTGTCGGAAGATGGGGCGAATATCAGCCACATCGCCCCGATAAATACCAGTACCATAGCGGGCAGCACTATCATTTTCTGACGTTTCAACCTTTGGGCTTCGGTCAGCGGCTTGCGCTCTTTGGCTTTGCCTTCCTCCTTCGCGCCTTGGCCATTCAAGCAGGCTTGATGGCTCTCAGCTTGGCGTCGGTTCTTGGGTTTCCCGTTGTCGGGAGCCGCCTTGTTCTCATTTTTGGGTTCATTCTTCGTCTGTTCCATATAAATAAGGTATTACGTTGTGATTGTTTTCCGGCTTCACGGACAGTTCCACCTGTCCGGCATGGTCTGTTACTATCCGGCTGCCGTCATTCCTGCCGATGTCATAGACGGCTTTGCCGAAGGTATAGAGGGCAAGCACCGCGAAGGCGGCGAGCATCGCCAGCACGATGCGTTTGCGTGTCTTCGGGGGCAAGCCGTCCAAATAGCCTTTGAGCCTTGCCACCAGCATTTTCTTTTTGTCGTGGAGCTTCCAGTACGCACGCCAAAATGATTTCCTGATTTTCTTCATGTCCGTTACCTTTTGATGGTTTGTAAATCCTTGTTCTCGATGATGGTGAATCCCTCGATGGTGAAACCGTTGGGATTGTCGTCCGAACGGGACGAGTTCAAGAGGCGGCACGTCGTCACGAGGCTGCGCTCGGTGACGTTGCTTTGCCGGATGATCTTCTGCGTGGCGTAGGTCACGGCACGGTAGGGATAGCCGTTGAAGTCGCACACCACGCTGTCCACTTTCAGCACTTGGTTGATGTTCCCGGCGATGATGCGGTTGTAGTACCCCTTCTCGGCGAAGTCCGAATAGTAGTTGTACACGCTTTTGTCTGCCAGCAGCAGGGCGCGTTTCACGTTATGCTCTATCGCGCTCTTTTCGGGTGAGAGCGTGAAGAACAGCTCGTGGAAGCGGCGCACGTGTTCCCTTGCCTCCGCCGGACGGTTTTGCGACAAGTCCTGCGAGAGAGCCAGCATCAGCGACTTGCCGTTGTCCAGCACGTAAATCTTTTCCCGTTGCCGCTCCGCGAAGCGGTAGGAACTCCACACGCTCCATACCGTTATCACGGCGCACAGCGAGAGGAAGACGATACCGAACAGGCGTATCTGCCTGAACGATGATTCGATGTTTTTAAGTGACTTAAATTCCATTGTTATTTATTCGTTTTTAATTGTCAGTTGATTATTTCAGCAGTTTCCCGGCACGTCCGACCACGTTTCCTGCGGTTGCACCCGCCACGCTGCCCGCCATGCTTCCGGCTCGTCCTGCCGTCTGGTTCACGTTGCGACCGTAGCTTCCCATGCCTCCGGCTTGGATAATCCAGCCTGCTACCGTGGGGATGGTGAAATAGCCGATGATGCCGATTATCATGAAGACGATGTACACCCCGTCGCTCGAATCCAGCGAGAAGTTCGGGTCAGCCTGCATCCGTTCGATGTCGCTTTGCAGCATCAGCACTTGGATCTTCGCCAGTATGGTGCTGAACATATCCGATACGGGCAGCCACAGATAGACCTCTGTATGTAGCGGCATATCCACTGTGTGAGCGTGCTTTGGAAGCCGTCCCACACCGATATGGCGAAGGCTATCGGACCGAGTATCGCCAGCACCACGAGGAAGAACGTGCGGATGGTATCTATCACGAGTGCGGCGGCTTGGAACATCAGTTCCAGTATCTCGCGGAAGAAGTCGCGGATGCCTTTCTTCATGTTGTACATCCCACGTTCGATATACATTCCCGCCATTGTTACCATGTCGCCGGGCGACCAGCCCAGTTCCTCCAGCTGTTTGTCAAACTCCTCGTTTGACACAAGGTAGGCGGTTTCGGGGTTGCGCATCATCGCCTCGTATTCCAGTTTGTCCTTCTGCTCACGGTATCGGTTCATGTCCAGCGTTTCCGTCTCCAGCATCTTTGCCGTACCCTGCACGACGGGCGACATGATGCTGTTTATCGTGCCCAACACCACAGTCGGGAAGAACATGATGCACAGACCGATGGCGAACGGGCGGAGCATGGGGAACACGTCTATCGGTTCGGCTCTCGCCAGCGACTGCCACACCCGGTAGGCGACGTAGAACAATGCGCCCAACCCGGCGATGCCTTTCGCCACACCCGCCATGTCCCCGCACAGCGGCATCATCTGCTCGTAGAGCGAGCGCAGAATCTGGTGAAGGTTGTCGAAATTCATAGGCTACCAGTATCTTTCGTTCATGTTCCCGTACAGCCCCATGATGCGGTCAAGGTCGTTCTTCTTCTTTGCCCGCAGGTAGCTCACGCTGATGTTCTTGTTGGTGTAATAGCTCACGAGGTTGCGGTAACGCTTCATCTTGGAGTAGCAGCGTTCCACCACATCCATGCGCTCCTTGTCCGTCATGGAGAGCGTGGTGATATTCACCACGTTCTTCAGTTCCGTCAGCACGTCGTTGGATTCCTCCAACAGCTTGGTGTAGCCGAAAGCGATGGCTCCCAGTTCCTCCACCGTGAAGTTGTCGTCACGCATCATCCTCTGGAAGCTGGTCACATAGGTGTCGGTGATGTCACCCACCATCAGGATGGTCTGCTGCACCTTCCGGGCGTCCTTTACCAGATTGTTCACGGATTTGAGTGCGTCGTAATACTTCTTGCCCTGCTCGTAAATCTTCACCGTCTCTTGAAAATTCTTTATCATATTTTGGGCGGTCGTGGAAGTGTGTACCACGTTCTTGGAGGTGTTCACGATGCTCTGCGCGATGTTGGACGGGTCTATCACCGCCCACTGTGCGCTTGCCCTGCCGACTGCAAACAGGCACAGGCAGATGGCTAATGTTATTCTTGTTCTCATGTTACTTTGGATTTTAGTGGATTTCATTATTTATTGCTCGCCTATCGGATGATCCGGTTTCGGGTTCACGCGCACATAGTCCCCGTTGGGCGAGAAGGTCAGGATGTCCGTCGCTTCGTTGTAGGACACGTCGATACGGAATCCGGTGTTCATAAACAGGTTGTCGTTTTCTTCCTGCAAGAGATAGGTTTCCGGTTTCAGCTTACGGCGCAGACCGCTCCGCTTGAACACCGTCACCTTATAGGCTTCGCCCTCCTTGTAGATAAGCACGTCGGGCTTTCCCTCCACGCTCTCCCAGTTTCCGCAAAGTAGGTCGCGGCGGTTGTCCGCTACATCACAGGATTGCAGCATCATGACTGCCAGTCCGATTAAACACTTGCTGACTTGCAGCATTTTCGTTCTTGATATACTCATACGCATTTTCTTTTTTAGTTGATGAATCTGTTTCTACTTACTCCTTTTTTCTCCGCCTTTCGGCAAGCTGCCGGATGGCGGCTTCGATGTCGCCGCCCAGCTGCTCCGCCAGACGGTATACCTCTACTTTTTCAGTTTCTTCGGTGGTGTACGCCAGATACTCTTCAGCACTAACTTCGGTGGCATAGACCGCCGACTGCGTGCCGCCCAGTCCTATCCACACTTCCTTATAGAGCCTTGACGGGTTGTTTGCCATGTTGATGGAGAGTATCTGCGACTTCTCTTTCTCCGTAAGCCCCAACAGGGACTGTATGGCATCAAACTTGTTCATGTACTTCCGCTGGTCAAGGAGTATCTTGCAGTCGGAGTTATTGATGATGCTCTCCTTGACCACG
The DNA here is from genome assembly GCA_946999045.1 of uncultured Prevotella sp. Taxonomy (GTDB): domain Bacteria; phylum Bacteroidota; class Bacteroidia; order Bacteroidales; family Bacteroidaceae; genus Prevotella. The sequence goes on along the minus strand of CAMQBR010000002.1, from coordinate 12,904 downwards.
GGCGAGGAAATGATGTCGTCCACCTCCTGCGTCACCACGATTGCCTCCCCGTAATACTTGCGCACGGTTTTGTACATATAGCGCAGGTACTCAGCCATGTTCGCCGAAGAGAGAGCCTTCCAAGCCTCTTCCACTATCAGCTGTTTCCTTACGCCTTTCAATCGGCGCATCTTGTTGATGAAGGCTTCCATGATAATGATGGTCACGACCGGGAAAAGCTCGCGATTTTCCTTTATCGAATCAATCTCGAAGACGATGAACCGCTTGCCGAGCAGGTCGATGTTCTCCGTGGAGTTGAGCAGGAAGTCGTAGCGTCCGCCCCGGTAATACTGCCGCATGGTGGTGAGCATATTGTCGATGTTGAAATCGGACTTCTCCACCTTTATCTCACGTTCCGCCAGTTCGCAGCGGTAGTCGTCGCGCATATACTCATAGAAGGTGTTGAACGAGGGGACGATGCTCCGGTCAGCCCTGATACGCTCGATGTATGCGTTCACCGCACTGCCCAGTTCGCCGCTCTCCGTTTTCGTAACTTTGTCGTCCTCCGACTTCCAGAGTGTCAGCAGCAGCGTCTTGATGCTGTCCTTTTTCTCCACGTCGAACACGTAATCATCGGTGTAAAACGGATTGAACGAAATCGGTTTCTCCTCCGTGTAGGTGAAGTACACGCCGTCCGCCCCGTTTGTCTTGCGCCGGATCATCTCGCACAAGCCCTGATAGGAGTTTCCCGTATCCACCAGTACCACGTGCGTACCCTGCTCGTAGTATTGCCTCACGAGGTGGTTCATAAAGAAGGATTTGCCGCTGCCCGAAGGACCCAACACGAACTTGTTGCGGTTGGTCGTGATGCCCCGCTTCATCGGCAGGTCGCTGATGTCGAGGTGCAACGGTTTTCCCGTAAGCCTGTCCACCATCTTGATACCGAAGGGCGAGAGCGAACTGCGGTAGTTGGTTTCCTCCGTGAAAAGGCACACCGCCTGCTCGATGAAGGTATGGAAACTCTCTTCCGCCGGGAAGTCCGCCGCGTTGCCGGGCATCGCCGCCCAGTAGAGCGTCGGGCAGTCGATGGTGTTGTGGCGCGGCACGCACTCCATGCTTGCCAGCTGGCTGCCTACATCGTTCTTTATATGCTTCAGTTCCTCCGCGTCATCGCTCCACGCCATGACGTTGAAGTGCGCCCGTACCGAGGTCAGCCCGTAGGAATGGGCTTCGTTCAGGTACTGGTCTATCCATTCGCGGTTGATGCTGTTGCTCCGGCTGTATCGGGATAGCGACTGCATATTCCTCGCGGACTTCTCGAACTTCTGCAAATTTTCCTCACTGTTGTCGATAATCACATACTGGTTGTAGATGTGGTTGCAGGAGAGCAGCAGCCCCACGGGGGAGGCGAAGGAAAGGCGGCAGTCCGAGCGGTCGGTGGAGAGTTTCTCGTAGCGGATGTCGGTAGCCACCTTTCCGGGCATATCCTCCGCATCGGAGAGGGTGTGCAGGCACAGGCGGTTGTCACCGATGCGCATTTCTTTTGCCGAGAGGTCGATGTCCTGCAAGGTCGTGTCGCCTTCGGGCATGAGCGAGAAGTAACGCTCTATCAGCCCGGTAGATTTCTCCGTGCCTACAATCTCATCGGTGGAGAGGCGGCGCAGCCTGACAAAGCCGCTGTCGTTCATGATACGCTCGAACTGTTCGGCGGCCTCCATGAACTTCCCGGCGGTTTCCTTGTCCAGTTCTTTCGGGATGATATGCCCCCGGCACAGCGTACTGAAGTTGCTCTGCATCCGGTTACGTTCCTTTGTCGTCTTGGTCAGGTAGAGGTAGCAGGTGTGTTTCAGGTACGGACGCTCGTTGAAATGGCGTTCAAAGGAGCGGCTCAGAAAACTCATGTCGTCTTTCTGTAACTCCGGCTTGTATTTCTCCTTGATGAACCAGTCCTGCTTATGCACGACGCAGAAGTCCGGCAGCACCTTGATAGCCTTGCACCAGCAGCCGTGTATCGCCTCGTACTCCGCATCCGTCACGGTGTAAAGCTCCGGCAGTTCCACCTCGAAAGCCACCGTGATGTCGGCGTCTTTGGAGATGATGCAGCCATGCTCAACAGCCAGCAGCGGGAACTTGTTTTCCAGTGTTGTCATTTTGGATGTATTTCTCATGTCGTTTCTTCCTTTCGTTGCCGTTTGAATAATCGGGTGATCCGCCGCCGGTTGATAAGGTATCGGGGATGGCTCCTTGCCGCTCCCAATTTCATCAGCCCGTATTCGCCGTACCGGGCGTTCAGCGCGAAGGTCTGCCATACGAGGACGGAAGACGATGCCGCGCCGAAGCCGATACATATCCACTGGTCGATGCCGACCATGTAAAGGATGACGAACAGGACGAAGAGAGCCAGCAGACCTCCGCAGAAGATGAAGAGGTACTGAGCCTTCAGACCCTTGAACTCGACCGGACGGCCGATACCCTTGTTTATCGGGTATTCAGCCATACGTTATTTATTAAAGGAAGAATGAGCGCAGGATAGTCGCAGCTACAATTAAAAAAATGCACGCACCGAACCACGAGGCAGCGGTTTTCGAGGTGTCCGGGTCGCCGGACGAAAACTTGCCATAGACTTTCACGCCGCCGATAAGCCCGACCACCGCGCCGATGGCATAGATAAGTTTCGTGCCGGGGTCGAAATACGAACTCACCATAGAGGTGGCTTCGTTGATACCTGCCAGACCGTTTCCCTGCGCAAATGCGGAGGCGGTTGCGGCAATCATAAGTGCCGCAGAGATGATTAACTTTTGTCTGATGTTCTTGTTCATAAACTGTTCTTGTTTTGTGCCGTTGAAAGGGTGGATAGTCCTTTTTCGGGCGGTTGATACTTGATTACTTTACTTTGGTTTTAGTGGTTGCCCGTTTGTTTCTACGGACTTGGGTGTGTCCGTTGCGGATTGGCTGTACCTTGTACCGCCGTGCGCGTGGTGTGATGCTGTCTTACGTTTTCATTTCCATTCTTTTTTAGCCGTTATACATAGTCCCGAATATTGAACTCGTCAATGTTGTCGGGTACGGTAAATTCCTTTTTCGGTTTCTTCAGCCGGACTTCGATAAGCCCCTTGATGCGGATGCTCAGTTCCGTCGAGCCGGACATCAGTTTCTCGTACAGTTCCGTTCCTTCCATATCGGAGAAGACCTTTGCCGCACGTTCCCGTTCTGCCGTTGTCGCTTCCGGGTTCTTGGCAGCTCTGACCGCATCGTCTATCTCGTCAAAACTGCTTCCCGTAGCTCTTGGTGTGTCGGGCGTTCCGTCCTCCGGTTCATCCTCCCCGAACTCCAGTTCCGAAGGCGGGATGCTCGTGAAGGTTTCATCGAGTTTTTCCTCCGGGACTTGTGCCGGGTGGGACACGGTTTCCGTGTTTCCGTCGTCAAAAGTAGCCTCTTCCTCCGACAGCTCAATGCCTTTTTCCGAAGTGGCGGCTTCCTGCGTCGGTATGGCAGCGGTTGTCCGGGTTGATGCCATCCTGAAACGGCTCTTGCCGATGATGTCCGATGTTTCTGCGGGAGATGCCTCCCGTACCGTTTCCTGCTTTGCCGCCATGCCGTCCAGCGACCTCCACAGTCCGGCAATGCCTTTAAGGAAGCGGACGAATCTCGTTTCCATGATGCGGTCGTAGAGCAGCAGGAACAGGAACCACAGGTTACAGCCGACCGATACGGCCAGCAGAATGTCAGTCATGCTTATTGTTCCATTCATGTGCGTTCTCTTTTAAGGGTTAGAATACTGCATCGTAATTCCTGGCGTAAAGGCTCTTTATCGCCTCTTCGCACTGGTTGAAGTGGTGCGTAAGCACATGGTCGATGTAGGCGGACAGCGAAAGCCTGTCATGCCCGATAACGCGGGTGATGCGCATGATGCGGTCGTGGTACTCCGGGCGCACGTATGCCATCTTCCCCTCGCGTGCCTTTACTTCGGGTTCACGGATGAAAAGCCGTTCATAGTCCTTTTCGCCGCATTTGCCGCTTACCGGCACGGGCGACAGGATTTCCACACTCGCCTGCACTTGGGCAAGCATACTTCCGCCGTCATGGTGCGGACTTCTGTTTTTCTGATTCTTTTCCTGATTCATATTCATATTAAGTCTTCACGTTGTTTCTTGTACAGTTCGTTTATTTTCTCCTTGTGCTGTTCCAGATGTTGGCGCAGCACGGTGTCCACGTAGCCGCCTACCGAGATTTCCCGTCCGGCGATGTCGTTCACGATTTTAAGAATCTTGCTGTGTACGTCGCGGCTGATATAGACGCACTGGCGTGTCTTTATCTCGTTGCGGCGAAGGAACAGACCGGAATAGTCGTCCTCCTGCCGTTTGCGGCGGGCGGTGTCTTTCTGCACCTTCTCCCTTGACGGGGATGCCGTGGGCGGCGGTTCCGTTTCCGGGACGCTCTCTTCTTCGGGGGCAGGTACGGGCGGCTCCTGTGCGCGGTACAGGGTCCCGTCCTGCTTGCGTCTGCCGATGGAGGCTATCAACAGTTCCTCGTCAATGCCTTCGGTGTTCACTTTCCTGCTGCCCATGCTCATTGAGGTTTGATGATACGGCTGATTTCTTCCGAGAACTCACGGATACCGCTCCCTTTCAGAAGGGACACATCCATCGGGAAGATGGTAGAGCGGAATACGCTCTTGCGCTCTTCCGAGAGGTCACGCCGGAACTTCTTGCTGTCGGGCAGGCGGGTGGACAACACCGACAACCCCATTTCGGCAATCACATCTTCATACAGGTCGTACAGCCCGTTCTTCTCCCTGCCGTCCACCATCGTCCAGAACAGGTACAGCCCTTTTGTTTTCGCCTGCCCCGTCGTCATGAGGTTGTCACGGAACATCACGGCGAATTGCAGGGTGCTTTCCACGACAAAGCGGTCGGCACTCATGGGCGCGAAGATGTAATCCATCTGTGAGAGGGTCTTTACCACACCGTTGCTTTTCAGCGTTCCCGGCATATCGAAGAACACGATGTCCGGTTTCGCATCTTCTTCGGCAAGCATCCTTTCGGCATCGTCAAGGGCGTTGAGGGCGTCGCTTGCAATGACCGGATAGGCGTTCTTTTTTATTTTGCGGAAATGGTCACACGCGAGTGCCTTGAAATAGAGGCTCTCGTCGATAAGTTTCGTTTCGCGTTCGCGCAGCCCGTGGATGCTGTGTTGCGGGGCGTCGCAATCTATGACGGCGACATTGTGACCTTGCACGTTGTGGAGGTAGCTGGCGGCAAGAGCCGTGACGGTCGATTTTCCGATACCTCCCTTTTGTGTTGCGAATGCAACGAAGATTTCATTACTCATGGTTCTATTGCTTTTAATGGTTGATGAATTGTTTTCCTGTTCCTGTACGGAAGCGGTGACATACATATCCGCGTCCGTGAATCATTATCCGGGCGGTTCGTCACGTATCCGCTTCAATGGTGAAGCCGGGATTCGGATAACCGATGAATGACGGCATTGCGTCATGAAGTCATTGAATCCGTGAATCACCGCGTCACTGGAAAACCGGGTATCCGACGGTTCGGATATTCGGTTTGGCAAATATCCGCCGAAGCGGTTTGCCGGGTATCTGAAAGTTCCTTTTTCCATATCTTCAAATCGTTCGTTTCTTGAATCATGCTGCAAATAAACAAGGATATTTTTGAATCCGTATCACTTCTCCGGCAAGTGGCAGCACGTTGCGCCGGTTGGCACTGATTGTCCGGGTCAAGCCTCTGTCCGATACCGCGTTAAGGGCGTAACTTTGCACCCGAACGGCAGGGTTCGCCGCAGGTGGCGCAGCCCGGAGTTTGAAAGGCATTCCCCCAATCCGTCCCCGACGGATTTTTATGTTCCTCTGAACATAGCAAGGTATGTTTTCAGCCGCTCAAAATATTTTGAGCAGCCACGAAAACGCCTTGCCCTTGCAGGGGGCGGGCTTACCCTCCGAAGTCGGGAAGCCTCTCAAACCGGCGGTGTCTGTGCCTCGAAGCGGCGGCTTATGCCGTCAAACCGCTAAATCCAAAGTAATATGAGTGAAAAAAGAAGAAACAAAGGCGGGAGAAATCCCAAACTCGATCCGGCGGTGTTCCGCTACACCGTCCGTTTCAGCGAGGAGGAACACAACCGTTTCCTCTCCATGTTCGAGAAGTCGGGCGTTTACGCCAAATCAGTTTTCCTGAAGGCGCACTTCTTCGGACAGCCGTTCAAGGTGCTGAAAGTGGACAAGACGCTGGTGGATTACTACACCAAACTGTCCGATTTTCATGCGCAGTTCCGCGCGATAGGTACAAATTACAACCAAGTTGTGAAGGAACTGAGGCTGCATTTTTCCGAGAAAAAGGCGATGGCGTTGCTTTACAAGCTGGAACAACAGACCGTAGAACTTGTGAAACTGAGCCGTAAAATTGTGGAACTTTCAAGAGAAATGCAGGAAAAATGGTCGCAAAAATCAGTGTAGGAAACTCGTTGTATGGCGCACTTGCCTACAACGGGGAGAAAATCAACGAGGCGAAAGGGCGGCTTCTGACAACCAACCGCATCTACAATGACGGCACGGGAACGATGGAAATCCATAGGGCGATGGAGGACTTTCTCGCTCTGATGCCCGTTCGGTCGAAGGTGGAGAAACCGGTGGTGCATATCTCACTCAATCCGCATCCCGACGATATTTTGACGGACACGGAGCTTCAGAATATCGCACGGGAGTATCTGGAGAAGATGGGCTTCGGCAACCAGCCGTATCTCGTTTTCAAGCACGAGGACATCGACCGCCACCATCTGCATATTGTGACGGTCAGGGTGGACGAGAATGGCAGGAGCATAGACACCCGGAACAATTTTTACCGGAGCAAGCAGATAACACGCGAACTGGAACGAAAGTACGGGCTACACGACGCGGAACGCAAGAACCGCCGTCTTGACACGCCGCTACACAAGGTGGACGCCTCTGCGGGCGACGTAAAGAAGCAGGCGGGAAATATCGTCAAGGCTATCAGCGGGCAGTACCGCTTCCAGACGATGGGCGAATACCGCGCACTCCTTTCCTTATATAATATGACGGTGGAGGAAGCGCATGGCAATGTGCGCGGACGTGAGTATCACGGGCTGGTCTATTCCGTCACGGACGACAAGGGCAACAAGGTCGGCAATCCGTTCAAGTCCTCGCTGTTCGGGAAGTCTGTGGGCTACGAAGCCGTGCAGAAGAAGTTTGCCCGTTCCAAGCAGGAGATTAAGGACAGGAAACTTGCCGACATGACGAAACGCACCGTCCTTTCCGTACTGGAAGGCACGTATGACAAGGAGAAGTTTGTAGCCACCCTCAAAGGAAAGGGCATCGACACCGTACTGCGCTACACGGAGGAAGGGCGCATCTATGGAGCCACATTCATCGACCACCGCACGGGCTGCGTGTTGAACGGCTCACGCATGGGCAAGGAACTTTCCGCCAACGCCTTGCAGGAACACTTCACGCTGCCTTATGCCGGACAGCCGCCGATTCCGATCTCCGTTCCGGTGGAGGAACCGGAGAACAGGCAAGGATATTCCGGAGGGGAATACGAAAGCCATTCCAGTGGCATGAACCTGTTTGCCCCCGAAGGTTCGGCAGTGGACGCTGAAGAGGAAGCCTTCATCCGGGCGATGCAGCGCAAGAAGAAAAAGAAGAAGCGCAAGGGCTTGGGGACGTAATCAGGAGTATCAACAATCAAAAAAATCAATGTATGTCACAGCAAGAAGACGATTTGAGGGCATTGGCGAAAATCATGGATTTTCTGCGTGCCGTGAGTATTATTTTAGTGGTCATGAACGTGTATTGGTTCTGCTATGAAGCCATCCGGCTTTGGGGTGTGGACATCGGCGTGGTGGACAGAATACTGATGAACTTCAACCGCACGGCGGGGCTGTTCCGTTCCATCCTGTACACTAAACTGTTTGCCGTTCTCCTGCTTGCCCTGTCCTGTCTGGGGACAAAGGGCGTGAAGGGTGAGAAAATCACTTGGGGACGAATTTGGACGGCTCTTGCCGTTGGCTTCGTGCTGTTCTTCCTCAACTGGTGGATACTGGCATTGCCGCTGCCGATAGAGGCGGTGACGGGACTGTATATCCTGACCGTTGGCGCAGGCTATGTCTGCCTGCTGATGGGCGGTCTGTGGATGAGCCGCCTGTTGAAGCACAATCTCATGGACGATGTGTTTAACAACGAGAATGAGAGCTTCATGCAGGAAACACGGCTCATAGAAAGTGAGTATTCGGTCAATCTGCCGACACGGTTTTACTACAAAAAGCGTTGGAATAACGGCTGGATCAATGTCGTGAATCCCTTTAGGGCTTCCATTGTATTGGGTACGCCGGGCAGCGGCAAATCCTACGCAGTGGTAAATAATTTCATCAAGCAGCAGATTGAAAAGGGCTTCTCGATGTATGTGTACGACTTCAAATTCAGTGACTTGTCCACGATAGCCTACAATCATCTGCTGAACCACCCGGAGGGCTACAAGGTGAAACCGAAGTTCTATGTGATAAACTTCGACGACCCGAGACGCTCACACCGTTGCAATCCCATCCACCCGGATTTCATGGAGGACATTACGGACGCTTACGAGAGTGCGTACACCATTATGCTCAACTTAAATAAAAGTTGGGTGCAAAAGCAGGGCGACTTTTTTGTGGAATCGCCCATCATCCTCTTCGCGGCTATCATCTGGTATCTCAAAATTTTCCGGAATGGCAAGTATTGCACGTTCCCCCATGCCATTGAGTTTTTGAACCGCCGCTATGAGGATATTTTCCCGATTCTGACCTCTTACCCGGAACTGGAAAACTACCTTTCTCCGTTCATGGACGCATGGCTCGGAGGTGCTGCGGAGCAGTTGATGGGACAGATTGCGTCGGCTAAGATTCCGCTCTCGCGCATGATTTCCCCGCAACTCTATTGGGTAATGTCGGACAGCGAGTTTACGCTGGACATAAACAATCCCGAAGAGCCGAAAATCCTGTGCGTGGGTAACAATCCCGACCGTCAGAATATTTACGGTGCGGCTCTCGGTCTGTATAACTCCCGTATCGTAAAGCTCATCAACAAGAAGGGGATGCTGAAGTCGTCGGTTATTATAGATGAACTACCGACGATATATTTCAAGGGGCTGGACAACCTTATCGCCACCGCACGAAGCAACAAGGTTGCCGTGTGTCTGGGCTTTCAGGATTTCAGCCAGTTGGTACGCGACTATGGCGATAAGGAAGCCAAAGTCGTGATGAACACCGTCGGCAATATCTTCTCCGGGCAGGTGGTAGGCGAAACTGCCAAGACGCTATCCGAACGCTTCGGAAAGGTCTTGCAGAAACGGCAGTCCATATCCATCAACCGGCAGGATGTTTCCACCTCCATCAATACGCAGATGGACGCGCTTATCCCGCCAAGCAAGATTTCCGGCTTGACGCAGGGTATGTTTGTCGGTTCTGTGTCCGATAACTTCAACGAGCGTATCGAACAGAAGATTTTTCACTGCGAGATTGTCGTGGATGCAGAGAAGGTGAAACGCGAGGAAAAAGCCTACAAGAAGATACCCGTCATTACCGACTTCACGGACGAAAACGGTAACGACCGCATGAAGGAAACGGTGCAGGAGAATTACAGGCGAATCAAGGAGGAAGTCAAGCAGATTGTTCAGGAGGAACTGGAACGGATTGCCAACGACGAAAATCTGAAACATCTGTTACAGCAGAAATAACATAGCTGACGGGGTACAATGAAAACGGGCGGAGCAAAGTGTCAAACTTGTTCCGCCCAATATTAAGTAGATTATTACCAAGTCGCTAAATATAAAGCAAAAACAGATGATGCGATATTGTTTGTCAGCAACTGTTTTTGCTTAGAACAATTTATTTCTCCAACAATCAATATCGTCTGATGGAACGGCTATCCATAACAATTTCTTAGGTCGTGTACATGCAACATACACAATGCGGAGTTCTTCATTATTGTCAACAGAATACTTTGCAGGATTATTCAAAATCGTTGTATAGTTCGTGTGGACAGCTTTTTTAGACAGAAATACTAAAATAGCCTCTAATGTCATACCTTTTACCGAATGAATTGTTTTCAGGTAAGGTCGTTCTTGCCGAAATTGATGATTTACTGTTCTAAAAAGGGATTCAATACGGACATTAGCCTTTCCCAAATCAACAGTTAGATTTATGCCCATTTGTTGAAGTTTCGTAATCCAATTAGACAGTGTATCATTCGTTGAAGGTAATTTTTGAATAAAATCAAACATCTCTGCTCTATGTCTTCTAAACCCTACTTCCGCTATTTCTCTTCGCATAGTACTTGAGGAAACATACCGAACTCGCTTTGTGATTTTATAGCAGCCTTTTTCTATAAGAGATAGTCCGTCAGTATATTTCCCATGATCAATCAAATATTTTCCATATACAATATCTCTAACGCCGTAATGCCCGTTTATCCACGGACTATTCTGTCTTGATGAATTATCATTGTTTACTAATCCAAAGTTTGTCTCGCCAAACTTTTGTCCTCGAAATACAACTGCATATTCAGATTCATCCAATCCCATCTCATTGCATTTTTCGATGAAATGATTCGTAATTTGATTGACTGATTCTGGAGTGTCGAGATGACCTTTAATACATGGCTCGTCTGTGTAATCTTTGTCGCTTGCTATTGAACACATTTCATTTCCAGAGAAATGATTAGCTAATTGACATATTTTTTCGGAGCTACGTCTATTTTCCGACAGATCTAATGAATGCCAATCTGGACTATTGTATTTCTCCATAAATAAATGTGGATTGGCAGTATTCCATTCAAAAATAGCTTGGTCAGGATCCCCAATCAACATAATAGATTCTGCTCCGCACTGAGATAATTTATCAATTATAGCCATTTGCAACTCTGTTGTGTCTTGAGCTTCATCAATTATTAAAATCGGGAATCGACGAACAATATTTTGTGCTATTGAAGGATATTTATCTAATATTCTGAATGTAAAATATATTGCATCTGCCTGATTGACCTTGCCTGCATTGAAATGTTTCCATTTCATTTCTTTCAATTCAGATATAACCTTTTTGGGTGAACCATCTTTCTTATTGGGATTATCCCAATCTGCTTTTCCGAAATGATATGCCTGATATGGGGCCAATCGCAATAATTGATCATTAAGCCCAAACGATATGAGATCGAAATAGTAGTTGGCATCACGAGATGTAATTATTCGTTCACCAAGCTTACCTCTAATATATCTTGTTTGGGTCGGATCATAATCGAACCATTTGTTAAACGTGGTTCCTACTATTTCAGGACGATAATTGCATCCCATGACTAAATGAGCATAAGGCAAAAATATGTACGTATTTATAAAACTATCAATCGTCCCTATAAATGAAGGATAATCTATATTTCGACAACCGAATGTCTCTTTAAGTTCTTTTTGTATAACCTCACATGCGGTGTTGGTAAAAGATATGGCTGCAATTCCTTGATGTCTCGATAGATTATTCTCTTGTAAAAGTTTTGCCATACGCGCAGCCACAGAGAAAGTCTTTCCACTTCCCGGACAAGCTTTCACGACAATTCTCGGCTCGTTACAATCAACAACAGCTTGTTGTTGTGCTGATAATTGAATATCCATACTTTTATTCTGAGGGTGCTACAAACAAAATAGCATCCTTTATATAATCAGGTACATCGAACGCTACTTCAGTTTCTAATCTATCACAGAGTTGTAAGGCAAATTCCGCTTTATCCTTATTAGATTTGAGTTTTTTCATTAAAGTAGAGGCATTAAAATCACCTCTTAAATCATTTGTTTGAGCGTGCATTTTTCGATATACATCTCGCATTATACTCTTGTTGTGTTCCGATTGCTCAAACAAGTCATATTCAAGGGTATGTGGAGCCAAACATACTTTCAGGTTTTGTCCCTCTAAATCTTTAGCTTTTTGCGCTCTGTCGGATTTGTCTTTATCTTCTTCGGGATCGCTGTCTGTAATAATCGCACATTTTGACAAAAGTCGCTTGCTCTCATCATCATTGTTGAATAATAACCCAAAATGATTGAATGCGACCCCTCCAATATTAACTAATTCGATTCCACTTTTACACAAGTCTATTTTCTCAGAGAGAAATTTTTTAGCAAGAATTGGTATAATAATCGCTTCTGCGACACCTTCTACCAATAATACACCGTTAGCAAAAAATAACTGTGCTTTTGTTGTATCTAAAAACTTTCGCAGATGCCGTTTGCTCTCAGCCGGATAATCACTTTCCGTTAATTTACCAAATGAAAATGATTGTACGATGTTTTGTTTTCGTTGTAAAACCGAAATATTATTAACATCCGATTTCGCCGTAATCGTCGGAGAGTGCGATGTTACAAATACTTGAAGTCCTTTGCTTTGTAGTTCATTCAGATATTCAAAAAACGTATTCTGATATTGTGGATGCAAATGTGCTTCGGGTTCTTCTACCAGCAATGCATTATAGATTTCCAGCGCATTATCTTCGCATCTATTGATAAGGTCACCTAACACCACAGACGTAAAAATAAGATTATTTTCGCCCAATCCATTTTGATACAATTCAAAATATTTTTGTTCTTGACCATCCTCGATCGTTTTGTACACCGGACATTTTAATTCGACACCTCGTACCACATCGGAAAATTTCCGCCCAACATAACGCATTTCTATATTAGGATGTTTGCGAGTTATTCCCGTCCCTTCAAGATGGGCGTTGACCTTACTTTTTCCTGTTGTTAGAATATGTTTCCAATCCGAAGCGTCATCTTCAAAAACATGGTACAAGTTTTTAGCGAGCAAATCTTTTCTTTCTTCATTTACCTTAATTCCGCAGCATAAATTCTTGTAAGAACTCCAAGTGTCTGAGAAACAA
>CAMQBR010000001.1 GCA_946999045.1 uncultured Prevotella sp. | reverse complement strand
CCAAGGCCATGAACGATGCCAACGCCACCACACACAAGCCCTTCTTAGGCATGTTATTCAACTGGGGCGCATTACGCTTGTTTCTCTTTATCATATACATCATTGTTATTTTTAATCATATTGTACTCACCTTCATTCTATTAACGTCTTAATGACAAATTTTGTCACCATACTTTTTTTGACGGCTTCTTAGGATTGTTATCATCTTCCGTCTCAAACAAATCATTATTCTTCTCATCATAATTGAATCCAGACACAGTGCCCGAGGCAGAAATTAATCCCGAAGAATCAACTGTTACATCTTTCGTAAGACCCAATCTTACCACTTTAATCATAGGTGGGACATAAGCCTTCTTACGTCCTACCTGCATAACTGTTTGTCTATAATGTTGTTTTTTCATTTGAAATAATATAAATTAGTATGATAAGCATGGACAGAAAAAGACACACCGATACCTCTCTCCTTCTTAGATGAAAGAGAGAAGTACCGGTTTATCAATGTCCCTGTCCTCTTTTTGTAAAAATAAGTTAAATAATAGGGGGGGGGGTAGTAACCTTTGTTAACAAAATACTAAAAAGTCCCCTATGCCCTACATGCTTATCGTAAAGAGAAGATGCAGGAGCAGCGCAATACTGCAACAAAAAGAAAAAAAATCTGCTCATAGGAACAAATGAGAACCTTTTAGTATTTACCTGTTTGATTTATTTTATCACAATCCTATCGTATAGCATTCGCTTGATTTATTCGAAGAGATATGATTGAACACTGCAAAATTACATATAATTGACGGACAAAACAAGCAATCGTTAATGTAAGTTTCATTGAGTTTCACAAAACTATTGCATTTTCTGTATCAAAAAATGAAAATAATCAAATTTTGATAATGGTATAACTTATTGATATACTGACACAATATTTTATTCCCACCAAGACATGAAGCATTGAACAATTACAGCTGTACCTCTATCACTTTGTCAATTTCCATAGGAACGTCGTTCAAGGTAAGCACCACCCCTGTCTGGCATCTTTCCACCTTTACTGGCTGTTTGGTGTCATAGACAAAGGCTTTCTTGATGCGCTGTTTGCCGATGGGCAGAAGCAAACTACGGTCGTGCAGATTCAGGATATGCACAAAGAGACGATTGCCTTTCTGCGTGGTAACGCCCCAATCGTGAGGCTTCACCATGCCCCCTCGTGTGCCATAAATCGTTTCTCCATACACTTTCATCCACTGTCCCACCTTCTGCAAGCGTTCCAAAGCTACGGCAGGGAGCTCACCATCGGGCTGTGGGCCAATGTTCATCAACAGGTTAGCGTTTTTGCCAGCTGCCTTGACGATGTAACGTATCAAGGTAGTATCCGATTTATAGTCCTGATCGGTAATCTTATATCCCCACATGCCATTCATCGTTTCGCACGTTTCCAACGGCAACCTACTGATGTCTTGCCCCGACAAACCAGCATTGTTCTCACCAGGTAAATCCCGTTCGAATATCTGAATGTCCTCGCCTTGGAAAGGAGTGGTGTGATGATTGTTACCCACCAAGCACGCAGGTTGCAAGCGATGAATGAGCTGATATTGCCCTTCCAGTTGCCAATCGAAATCGGGTTGCTGGTCCCACCAGCCGTCAAACCATATCGCACCAATCTTTCCATAGTTGGTTAATAGTTCAGTAAGTTGGTTGTTCATAAACGCATAATAATGCTGCCAATTGCCTTGAGGGTTGGGACGCCCTGTTCCTCGTCCTGTTCTTCCCCACACAGCATCCTCTCTGTACCAGTCGATATGCGAATAATACAGATGTAATCGGATGCCCTGCTTGTGACATTCGTCTGCCAACTCCTTCAAGATGTCGCGCTTGAAAGGGGTTGCATCCACGATATTATAGGCTGTATACCGGGTCTTGAACATAGAGAATCCCTCATGATGACGGGTAGTAAAGCAAATATACTTCGCTCCCGATGCCTTGATAGCCGATACCCAAGCAGCTGCATTGAACCGAGAAGGATAAAAACCTCCTGCCAGTTTAGCATACTCTTTGTAGTTCAAATTCTTGTTGGTCATGGTCCACTCGCCCGTTGCCAACATGCTATACAAGCCCCAGTGCAGGAAAATACCAAACTTAGCGTCTTGAAACGCTTGGCGCGAAGCCATATTCTCTGCCGTTGGTTGATAATCATGAGCTTTCGTTGTCGTAGCTACCGATTGTGCAAAAGCTGATACAGACAGGCACAAAGCCAGTGCCAAGGAAGATAATTGTTTCATATATTAGAATTTAATTTGATTATTCTGCCCCAATGATTTTCTTTATTTCGTTGAGTTTATTCAATGCCTCCATGGGCGTAAGGTTATTGATGTCAAGTCCGAGTATCTCATCGCGCACCTGACACAGCACGGGGTCGTCCAGCTGAAAGAAACTTAACTGAACACCATCTTTGTTCTCTTCCAGCGTTTTTACGTTAGGTTTGCCCACGGCACCCACCTGACTATTATCAGCTTCCAGTTGCTTCAGAATCAAATTAGCACGCTTCACAATGTTTCGTGGCATACCCGCAATCTCGGCAACGTGTATACCAAAGCTGTGTTCAGAGCCGCCACGTTCCAACTTACGCATGAAAATAACCCTACCGTCTACCTCCTTCACACTCACATTATAGTTGTGTATGCGAGGAAACATCTTCTCCATTTCGTTTAATTCGTGGTAGTGCGTAGCAAAAAGTGTACGAGCCTGCGACTTTTTATGCTCGTGCAAATACTCTACAATAGCCCAAGCAATAGAAATACCGTCATAAGTTGATGTTCCCCTACCCAGCTCATCAAAGAGTATCAGCGACCTATTGGTAACGTTATTCAAGATATCTGCCGCCTCTGTCATCTCCACCATAAAAGTAGACTCACCTAAAGAAATGTTATCAGATGCACCCACACGTGTAAAAATCTTATCTACCAAACCTATACGAGCACTATCAGCAGGTACAAAACAGCCAATCTGCGCCAGTAGTACTATTAATGCCGTTTGACGCAACAATGCCGACTTACCAGCCATATTAGGTCCAGTAATCATCATAATTTGTTGTTTCTCGGTATCCAGATAAATATCGTTTGGCACATAATGTTCACCCAAAGGCAATTGTGTTTCTATCACAGGATGACGTCCCTGCCTAATGTCTATCACATCAGACGAATCTATCTGCGGACGCACATATCTGTTTTCTTCTGCCACCTGCGCAAAGCTAAGCAAGCAATCCAGATGCGCTATCAAGTTAGCATTCATCTGTATTTGCGGTATATACTGCTGCATATCGGCTATGAGTTCACGAAACAACTTGTCTTCCAATATCAAAATGCGCTCATCGGCACCCAATATTTTCTCTTCGTAAGCCTTTAGTTCTTCGGTAATATAACGCTCGGCTTGCGCCAAAGTCTGCTTGCGAACCCAATTACTGGGCACTTTATTCTTATACACATTGCGCACCTCAAGATAATACCCAAACACATTGTTATACCCAACCTTTAAGGATGAAATGCCTGTTTTCTCTATTTCGCGCTGCTGTATCTCTATGAGATAATCTTTACCATTGCGCGAAATCTGTCTAAGTTCATCCAGTTCGCTGTCATATCCATCTGCAATTACATCGCCCTTGTTAACCAACTGTGGAGGATCTGGTTGTATCTCTTTATCTATACGGTTGCGAATACTTTCGCAAAGTTGCAACTGCTCCCCTATTCTGCATAAGCTCTCGTTAGATGCTGTGGTGCAAGCCGATTTAACAGGAATGAGTGCTTGTAAGGCATTTTTTAGTTGAACCACCTCACGTGGCGACACCCTACCCACCGCAACTTTAGAGATAATACGCTCTAAGTCGCCCATACGCTGAAACTGTTCAATAACCAACTGGCGCAACGCTGGGTCCTTAAAAAAATAATCTACCACATCTAAGCGTTGCATAATGGGTTTTTCGTCTTTCAAAGGAAACACCATCCACCGCCTCAACATACGTCCTCCCATAGGAGTAATGGTCTTGTCTATGATATTCAGCAACGACCGTCCCCCCTCTTGCAAAGTGTTTACCAACTCGAGCGAACGAATAGTAAACTTGTCTAATCGAACATATCGCTCTTCTTCAATACGAGCAAGCGAGGTGATATGTCCGATATTGGTATGCTGTGTTATTGTTAAATACTGTAAAATAGCCCCAGCTGCTATAATTCCGCATTTAAGATGTTCTACCCCAAATCCTTTCAATGATTTTGTACCAAAATGCTTCAGCAATCGTTGGCGTGCGCTCTGCTCTGTAAACACCCAGTCTTCCATTTCGAAAACACAATGACGCAAACCAAAATGGGTTTCAAAATCATGTTTGTTATTGCGGTCGTACAGTACTTCCTTTGGGGCAAAACTACCCAATAGTTTTTCTACATAATCGAAAGTACCTTCACCTGTGAGAAATTCGCCTGTTGAAATATCCAAGAAACTCACGCCACAAGCCGCCTTACCAAAATGCACCGCTGCCAAGAAGTTGTTTTCCTTGTAGTTCAACACGTTATCCCCCATAGCCACACCCGGCGTCACTAACTCGGTAATGCCACGCTTCACCATCTTGTCAGTGGCTGAAAGTCCCTTCTTGCCTTTCAGTTCCTCTCGCTTTTTCTTAGGGTCTTCTAATTGGTCGCAAATAGCCACACGCTTGCCAGCCCTAATCAATTTAGGCAGATAGGTATCAAGCGCATGGTGCGGAAAACCCGCCATAGCCGTTTCGCCCGTGCTTCCTCCATTGTTTCGCTTGGTAAGTGTAATGCCCAAAATGCGTGCGCCCTCAATAGCATCATCGCCATACGTTTCATAAAAGTCGCCACACCTAAATAGCAACAGCGCATCTGGATGCTGCTGTTTCATACTGAAAAATTGTTTCATCATCGGTGTAAGCCCCTTATCTTTCTGTACCATATACTGCTATTTTATCGAATTCACAAAGTTATCAAAAATGAATGGTGGGGCAAAATTATTTATTCATTTTTAGTAAGCTATTATTTCTCGGCACAGCTCTTTCTTTTTAGAATGGTATTTTTACAACGAAAAGACACCAACAAAAACTGCATTTCTAAAGTTAATAATGTGCTACATGGAAGGCTCAGCTATGCTGAATTATCTTTACAAAGTGCCTCTCATAACTTGCATGAAAACAACCAAGGCAAAGTTTGTAAGCAAATATGCAAATTATAAGTAACATTTGTAAACTATTGTTATTTAAGACATTATACTTATACCACCTCTTTTCTTTCCTATTTTTACCCTTTTTTTACAGCTAAAACATTGAGATAATCTAACAATTTGCATACTTTAATGCTGCTATGTCATATAGATAATGCCCTTAAAGCGTGTTTTCAAGGGCTTTTACTTAATGTTTTTGACTTGAAAAGACGCCTGTTTTGTTATAATCAGCGTATTTTTGTCTATCACTTGCCTATTAAATTTTTCTATTTTGTAGATTTTAGATAGTGTTTTTTTGGTAAAATTACCAGACAAAACCTACACCTACCTTTACCACGTATCAGCAGGATGTTTCAAAAAAAAGTAAACTTTACACTTTTTGTTGAATACCACCCACATTTAGGAAAAAGTTAATAGTTTATAATAAACTCGCCTAAAAAAAATATTTAATGAAATATTTATTTTGCATAAGTACTATTTGTATCTTATTGAAAATTAGATTGTTATACATAATAAGGATACATTAATACTACTTTTTTTGATAAATAAGAAAGTACAGAGAATATAACAGAAAAGTAAAAAAATATCCTATCTTTGTATTTATAATATTGTAGCAACTTATAATATGTTTTTCTTATATACAAGACATGAATAGATTTAATATAACCCCAAATATAAACTGGCGTAATATTTTCACACGAACCGTACTTATTATTATCACGGTGGCACTCATCGTATGGTTCTTACCTCGCAATGCAGGCAAGCAGTTTCATTATGATGTAAACAAACCTTGGATGTATAATTCGTTCATTGCCAGTTTCGATTTCCCTGTATATAAAACAGACGAGGCTATTAAGGAAGAGAAAGACTCATTGAAACAATATTTTCAGCCCTATTTTAATTATCAAACGCAAGTAGAAAAACAACAGATAGACCGCTTTAAGAAAGATTTTAAGTTGGGCATTGCAGGCTTGCCAAATGGATATATCCACATTATTATAGATCGCTTGCACCGATTGTACCAGTCGGGTATTATTAATGCGCCAGACTATAATAGATTTGCTAAAGACTCTACCAGTATGATAAGGGTGGTGAATGGTAAAGAAGCTCAAAGCAAAACCGTAGGTTGTATCTATTCTACACTCTCGGCTTACGAACAGCTGTTTAATGATGAACAGTTACTGCCCTACCGACAACTTTTGCAGCGTTGCAACCTTAACGAGTACTTGCAGCCTAATATAGTGTACGATAAAGACCGGAGCGAAACTGAACTTAACGACCTTTTGAGTGGTGTTGCCATTGCCAGTGGAATGGTGATAAGTGGACAAAAGATTATAGACAGAGGCGATATCGTAGACAAATACACTTACCGAGTGCTTAATTCATTTGAACGAGAGATGCAACGACGCAATGTTTCAGATGCTGAACTGCAAACTACTTTCTATGGACAACTTCTCTATGTTACGGTTCTGGTTCTGCTGTTTACCATCTATTTGTCGCTGTTCCGCAAAGAATACTTTAATAAGCCCAGTAGTATTGCCATGCTGTATGTGCTCATTACCATTTTTCCTATCTTGGTGTCGCTTATGATGAAGCATAACTTGTTTAGCGTTTATATCCTTCCTCTTACCACATCGGCTATTTTTGTGCGAATGTTTATGGACTCTCGAACAGCTTTTACTACCCAGTGCGCCATTGTTTTAATATGTGCGGCAGCGGTTAAATACCAGTACGAATTTATTATTATGCAACTGGTTGCTGGCATGGTAGCCGTCTACTCGCTACGCGAACTTACACAGCGTTCGCAGGTATTCAAGACGGCTATCTATGTAGGTATCTCTTATTCGGTGGTTTATTTCGCCTTGCAACTCATGCAAAACAATTCGATAGATAAGCTCGACACCGATATGTATTATCACTTTGCCGTAAGTGCTGTACTGCTGTTGCTGGCGTATCCACTAATGTACATCATAGAGAAGCTATTTGGGTTTACTTCTAACGTTACACTTTTTGAATTGTCCAACACCAATAGGGGTATTCTTCGCACATTAAGTGAGGTGGCTCCAGGAACATTCCAACATTCTATTACGGTGGCAAACCTTGCAGCTGAGATAGCTAATAAGATAGGAGCTAACAGTCTTCTTGTTCGTACAGGTGCACTATATCATGATATTGGCAAAATGACAAACCCTGCTTACTTTACAGAAAATCAGGTAGGACCTAATCCGCATGATAACTTATCGCCTAAAGAGAGTGCGAGAATTATTATTAGCCATGTTACCGAAGGGGTAAAATTAGCAGAACAAAACAATCTTCCTGCCTTTATCAAAGGCTTTATTTTAACGCATCATGGTACAGGTACTGCCAGTTATTTTTATATAAAGTATAAAAACGAACATCCAGATGAGGAGGTAGATGCTGAACCTTTTACTTATCCGGGGCCTGACCCAACTACCAGAGAGCAAGCCATTTTGATGATGGCCGACTCGGTAGAGGCAGCTTCTCGTTCGTTGAAAGAATACACAGAAGAGAGCATTACCGAACTAACGAATAAGATAGTAGATGGACAACTATCTCGAGGAGCATTTCTTGATTGTCCTATTACATTCCGTGATGTGATGCAAGCCAAACAGGTTCTCATAGAAAAGCTCAAGGCTATTTACCACACTCGCATTTCCTATCCAGAAGAAAAGAAGAAAGATACTGCAATGTCCTAATTCATAATAAAAGGCTGGCTCTATAAAATTACACCATATATGTTGTGAGTAAAATTTTATAGAGCCAGCCTTAACACAAATGATGTTTCTTGTATGCAAGCCGTTCATCCCTATAGTTCACGACAAACCAAAATAAAAAAAGCCTATAGTTGTCCTGATTCTACTTGTAATACCACACGCTCGGTTAGTCTATCAACTCCTTGAGCATCATATTTTTTTGTTAAACTAGCTCCAAAAGCCCAAGCAAAAGCTTGCCAAAAGCCAGCTCGAATAGGTCCCATAAAGGCTTGAATAAGTTGATAAGATGACGAATTGCACTCTCTATATACCAATTTAATCAACAATTTGCCCTGTTGGTAGGTTAGTTTTTTCATACGAGGGGTATATTGTTGCTTAATACCACGCTCCACTTTTTTCATGTGTTCGTCCTTAGCACGCTTGTTAGGTAGCGTTTGTAAATAGTCGCCTGTCTCTATAATAATACGGTTTACTTCCTTGGCAATGGGCAAAACCAATTTTACGTTACGTACCAGTCTGTTATATGCCATACGTTGTTCGGCATTCTTAAACACAGGTTGTGGGTATACATACACATTATTAAACTCCATATATTGTATGGAGTCGCGTCCATGTAACACCTTTCCTATCTTAACCATTGGTTCAAAGGTAGGACTATCCATATCTACATCTCTGTCTTCTGGATTTACGTTTTGTGCAGATAGTTGTATGCTCGCCAACAGCATAAGCAACATACTGATAAATATTGTTTTCTTCATATCTACAAGCAAATGTACTTATATTTTTGCAGTACTAAAAATAATTTTATTTTTATTTGCCATATTAAGGTTTTCAAATTATTTTTGTATCTACATACATATAATTCCATATTTCCCCATGAAGAAGAGTATTGTCTTTTTATTTTTATTGTTTTGTACAACTTTTCTCTACGCCCAATATACACCTTCGTGGGAGTATTATTACGAGCAATTGAGCAGTATGAGCGATATGGTAACAACAGATAAAGAAGCTACTTACGAGTTTTTAGCCGAACTGGCAGAACATCCTATTAACCTGAATAGTGCCACAAGAGAAGATTTAGAGCAACTACCCTTCTTATCATCTGTACAAATAGAAGAATTGGTAGCGTATATTAATCAATATGCACCTTTACAGAGTTTAGGAGAGCTGGCCATGATAGAGTCGTTAGATGCTTTACGCAGAAAGTTATTGAGCTTTTTTATTACGATTGATAGTAATCCTCAACATAGGTTTCCTTCTTTTAAAAACATTGTTCAATATGGTAAACACGAACTTCTGCTAACAGGGAAAATACCGTTTTACAAGAGAAAAGGTGATATTAATGGCTATATGGGTTACCCTTTCAAACATTGGTGGCGCTATACTTTTTCCTACGGACAGTATGTAAAGGCTGGTGTAGTGGCTTCACAAGATGCGGGTG
This sequence comes from uncultured Prevotella sp., assembly GCA_946999045.1. Classification (GTDB taxonomy): domain Bacteria; phylum Bacteroidota; class Bacteroidia; order Bacteroidales; family Bacteroidaceae; genus Prevotella. The sequence goes on along the minus strand of CAMQBR010000001.1, from coordinate 89,698 downwards.
AGCCATGGTTTGCAGGGCGCAATAAGTGGGGGTATGATTACTATTCGGCATATGCGCAAATAAAAAAGTGTGGACGAATAAAGTCATTACTATTGGGACGCTATCGATTAAAAATGGGAATGGGGCTTATTATCAATCGTGATTTTGGACTTGGAAAGCTAATTTCGTTATCGTCTTTAACTAACAATATGCAAGCTATCAGAGCACATTCGTCTAAGTCGGAAGCTGATTATTTGCAAGGAGTAGCTGCAACAGCAGAGATCATGAAAGGACTTGACCTCACTGGCTTTGTGTCGTATCGGCAAATAGATGCTACGTTGAATAAAAAAGACTCTTCTATAGTCAACATTGTTACATCGGGTTATCATCGCACATTAAATGAGATGAGCCGGAAACATAACACATCACAAAGCATTGTAGGTGGACGTTTGCAGTATTTTAAGAATGGTTTTCATATAGGTGTAAATGCAATTGCTACATTACTAAACAGAACTTTGCAACCAAAAGAAAATCAAATGTACAGAAAATTTTCTCCCAGAGGAAAAGAGTTTTGGAACAGTAGTATAGATTATGGCTATATTAGTCGGCGATTAACTTTACAAGGAGAAACGGCAACAGGCAATCATGGGGCGTGGGCTACGCTTCATAGTTTTAACTATCAATGCCTTTCTAATCTTAGCTTGATAGTAGTACAGCGATTTTATTCGCACAAATATTATTCATTACTGAGCAGAAGTTTTAGCGATGGCGGACATATTCAAAACGAAAGTGGACTGTATGTGGGGGCTTACTGGCAACCCACTTCCAACCTTTCGTTAATGCTATATGGCGATTGGGCATACTTTCCTTGGGCTACTTATCGTGCTTCACAGAGTAGTTACTCTTATGATTATATGCTACTGGGTAATTACCAATATAAGAAATGGAGCTTGCAAACTCGGTACAGATTACGCATCCAGCAAAAAGATAATAGCAACAAAGCGGCTTTGCTCAATACCTATACGCACAGGATACGACTTTCATGGATGAAGGTTAGTGGCAAATGGATGAGTAAAACACAGACAGATGGTACATATTATAAAGGATTATCACATAGTTTAGGTTATATGTTAACACAAAGTATTGGCTATCAACATAATATATATGGCTTATTTGCAAATATAGCTTACTTTCATACACAAGATTATAACAGTAGGCTATATGCCTACGAACGTGGTATGCTGTACACTTTTTCTTTCCCTATGTTTACGGGCAAGGGCTTTCGTTGTGCTGTTAATATGCGATATCATGTAAATAGTACACTGATGCTGGCTCTCAAACTCGGCTCTACTTATTATCTTGATCGTGATGTCATCGGCTCGTCTTACCAACAAATTAACAAGAATACACAAACTAACATGGAGCTGCAAGTGAGGTGCAAACTTTGATAAAAGGGCGGTTCTAAAAAGAAACTAAAAGATAAAAAAACGTATTTTCATAAAAATTAATTACTGTATGCAATGCTAATTTATAGAACCAGCCTAACACATAACACTTATCTTTTATTTTGTACTTGCTTTTTCTGCTTATGTAATTATTGATATTTTTTCTATTTTAATGCCTGTTTGGTTAAAAAGTGTTTAACGATGTCACTATTCTACTTGTTTACTTGCACTGTATTTATTATTAGCATATATTTGCAAAATAACACAAAAAATGTACAATAGCTTACAAATAGAAAGTAGATTAATAAGTGAACTATAAAACAAAAGTTTTATAGTTCCAATTAAAACATTATATATATAGTATAAACAATATTACAAAAGATATATTTAACACATTTAGTATAGATTAATTATATTTTAAAGAGAGTATTTATGGTGTAACTATTCAGCAATCATAAACATTGAATATCAGAAACTTGCAGACTTATTATTATAGTAAACCGATCAAAAATGATATTTTTTGCCAAAATTTTTATATATCTATTCTTGTAACTCGCTGTTTCTCAGCAATACTCTATAATCTTTATTGCTGAATAGTTACTTTATGGTAAAAAGGTTAACAATGCTTCTTGCCTCACTTTTCTTATTTGTAGGAATGGTGATGGCACAGATGAAAGTCTCGGGAAAAGTTACGTCTTCCGATGATGGAGAGCCCGTTGTAGGAGCTTCTGTTAAAGTGTTAGGTACTAATACGGGTACCATTACTAATGCAGAAGGCGCATTTACATTGCAAGTAGAGCAAGGGGCTATGTTGGAGTTCTCGTATATTGGTATGTTAAGCCAAAAGCTAAAAAGAAAACTTCTTAAAAGATGTAACGTGGATAGATGCATTGCGCACACGCCTGTCGTATGGCGAAGTGGGCAATGATGCGGCAGTAGACTTATATGGCTATCAAAGTCTTTATTTGATAGAAAAGAATGGAGGTAAAGGAGCGTTGATAAGACAAAAGTTGGCAGCTGACAACATTAAGTGGGAAACGACACAAACCGTTGATTTTGGTATTGAGGGAAGATTGTTTAACCGTATGAATTTTAGCTTAGGCTATTTTGATAAGCGGTCAGACAACCTATTGTTTGAAGTACGTTTGCCATTATCGGCAGGTTCGTTCTTTGGAACAGATGCTATGCAAAACATTTCTCGCTGGCAGAACATAGGAGTAATTTCTAACCGTGGTGTAGAGTTCTCTGTCAATGCAGACGTATTGCGCTGTAAAGATTTTACATGGAATGTGGCATTAGATGCAACTACTCTAAGCAATAAAGTTATAAAATTGCCTGACGGAAAACCTATTTTGCATGGACAACAAAATTACGCTGAGGGACACTCGGCTTTTGAGTGGTATACTTACCATTTCGAGGGGGTTGACCAATTGACAGGTAACTCACTTTATACATTAGACCCCGAAAAGGAGACACAAGCAAAGAGAAACGGAGATTTGGTAGAAATCAACGGTGTGAAATACACCACTACAACCTCTTGTGCTAAACGTGTGTGGGCAGGAACAGCATTGCCTAGTGTATATGGATCGTTTGGAACCAATGTTGCGTGGAAAGATTTAAGTTTGAATATGCTTTTCACTTACAGCTTTGGAGGCAAAGTATTTGACAATGCTTATCATTCGCTAATGTCTACCCCTTCGGCTTCTTCTGCAGCAGCCTTACATAAGGATATATTAAATTCATGGAAAGGTGTTCCAGAAGGCATGAAGAAAGATAGTCCTAACCGCATTGACCCAACAGGATTACCTGTAGTTGATTTTGAAAGAAGCAACGACAACAACGCTTTAAGCGACAGATGGCTTACAAGTGGGTCGTACCTCATATTTAAAAATATAACTTTGGCTTACAACCTACCAAAAACATTAATTCATAGTTTTGGCTTCGAGAGCATAGCGGTAAAAGCAAGTGTAGAAAACCTTTTGACATTAACAGCTCGCAAAGGATTGAACCCACAATATAGTATCAAAGGTGGAAGTGATGACACATACGTTTCCGCACGAGTTTTCAATGTAGGTGTAAATCTTAACTTCTAACAAAAAAAAAAGAATAAGATGAAAAAACTAATAAGTAAATATATAGTTGCAACCTTATTTGTTGCAATGGGTTCGGCTACTGTGTCGTGCAGCAATGATTACCTAAATACATCACCTACCGAATCGATAGACTCAAAAGCTGCAGTTGATAATGTAGTAAATGCCTATGCAACCTTAAATGGTATAGCTAAGGCAATGACCGTACAGCAAGCTTATTACGGACAGGGCTTTGCAGGCGAAAACGCCATTATCAGGTTGTATGAATGTTTGCCCAGTCAAAACTATAATTACAATCGATATGCATCAGGATGGGCTCCTCTGCATAATCAAACCTTTCACACTCGTACAAATTCAATATATTTATCGTACGCTTGGGCTTATTATTATCAGCTCATTATCAATGCCAATGATATTATCTTGAATATAGACAATGCGGAAGGTAATGAGGCAGACAAAAAGTTTATCAAAGCATCAGCACTTTGCTTTCGGGCTTATGCCTTTGAAAAATTGATACATTATTATTGTTATCGCTGGCAAGATAGTAACAACGGTACATCGAAAGGATTGCCATTGCGATTGGACACAAAAACTGACAGTATTCCAGCCGCATCACTTGCCGATACGTACAAACAAGTGTATGCTGACTGCGAGGAAGCCATTAAGTTGTTTAAAGAAAGCAAGATAAACAGAAATCCGAGCGAGGTGTGGATACCAAACATCAATGTAGCACATGCTATCTTTGCTCGCGCTGCTCTTAACAAGCAAGATTATCAAAAGGCATTAGAACAGGCAAAATTAGCACTTCAAGGTGTTACGCTTATGAGTGGAAAAGAATATGCTGAAGGATTTTACAAGCCAAACAAAGAATGGTTGTTGGGAAGCTATGGCAGCGAGAAAGAACAAAACTGGTACTGGGCCTTTGGCGTAAATATGGCATGTAATGGATATAGTGCTAACAATACGGAAACGGGTGCGGGTACCATTGGACACGAACTGATTACACGCATACCAAATAACGATGCCCGCAAACAGCTGTTTATAACCGAGGATAAATTTAAGCATATAGATATTCATAAAGACGTAGACCAAAGTTTTGGTTTAATTAAGGATGAAAATAAAGATGTATATGCACAAGCCGACTCTATCATAGCAAAACACAGTCTTCCTGGACTGGAAAAGCCTTATAAGAATGGGTATATTTATCTTGACGGCCAATTGAAGTTTTGGGTTACAGCACAACCAGGCGTTTCCTATGTGCCTTTTATCAGAGGTAGCGAAATGAAACTGATAGAAGCTGAAGCTAATTACTTCTTGGGCAACATACCTGATGCACAACGCGCTTTGGTAGAGTTAAATGCAGGAACAGGACGTAATCTTGAATATAAATGCACCAAAACTGGAAAAGATTTGTTTGATGAGATAAAAGATTACCGAGAGGTAGAGCTTTGGGGCGAAGGCTTTGCGTGGAGCGACTACAAGCGCTGGAATATTCCTGTTGTTCGCAAATCATTCAAAGATGGTGGAAATGCGCATTCAGCTGTAGCTAAAACCATAAAACCTGAAGATGGTAATAAGTGGACTTGGCTGATACCGCAAAACGAAATAGATTACAATGAAAAATTAGATAATAAATAAACTTAAGGCTGGTTCTAAAAATAACCACCGTATGCTCTACGACAACCTGATTTGAATATACAAATCGGGTTGTTGTTTTTTTTATTATCGTAAACATCCAATATTAGCCACCTTTTATAAAAACAAATAACCCTTATATGCTGCCAAACATATAAGGGTTATTTGTAATGTGAAAGACGGCTAATATTGGATGCTTACTATTAATTTAGTACGATATGATACCTAACCAGCGAAGTATATCGTTGAGGTTGGCTACTACCATGAGAAGCAAGAGAATGGCGATACCTACATATTCGGCTCTAATCATAAACTTCTCACTTGGCTTACGACGTGTTACCATTTCGTATAACAAAAAGAGTACGTGCCCTCCGTCAAGAGCAGGGATAGGAAGAATGTTCATAAAGGCTAAGATGATGCTCAAGAAGGCTGTCATGAGCCAGAATACGTGCCAATCCCATACTGGAGGGAATAAGCTACCTATGGCACCAAAGCCACCTAACGACTTTGCACCATCGGCTGTAAACACGTATTTCATATCACCTACATATCCAGCCAGTACCTTGCATCCGTATTTTACACCTGCTGGGAAGCTCTCAATGAAGCTATATTCTTTGTTAGTTGGTGGATAATAAGACAATAAACTGGTCATACCAACGCCCAACATCAAGTCACTATTTAACACTACTTTCACGGTATCTACCTTTGCAGTAGCTTTATGAGCAAACACAATGTTCGCTGTACGAATGTTAAGACTATCCTTTGATGTTTTGGCAGCCATGAGCTGATCGCTTAATACACCCATTGCATCTTGAAAAGCATTCCACGATTCTGCAGGCTTTCCATTCACAGCCAAGATATGGTCGCCCCTCTTCATACCAACTTTTGCTGCAGCTCCTCCAGGTATAATGCTGTCTATTTCGGCTGGAATGTATGGAGAAACAAAGCGAGGCGTGCTCTTAATCATATTCAACAGATTAAGATTGCCAGGCAAACTAATGCTCATTTTTTTGCCTTGACGGATAATATCTACTCGTTTGGCAGTGGATAAGTCTCTGTATACATCGGCATTAAAATCGCTGAATGCACCTTTATCAGTGCCTAACAAAATGTCATGATCGTGAAATCCGTACGATTTAGCTTCCTGATTAAAATACATCCCCATGCTCATGTCCTTAGTAGTAACATATTGTTCGCCCCAATAGAACAAGACCATGGAATAGATGAAGAGAGCTAAAAAAAAGTTAACAGCTACTCCCCCTATCATAATAAGCAAGCGTTGCCAAGCAGGTTTAGACCGGAACTCCCACTCTTCGGCAGGCTTTTTCATTTGTTTGGTATCGAAACTCTCGTCTATCATGCCAGCTATCTTACAATAACCACCCAGTGGCAACCAACCTATACCGTAGGTAGTATCACTCTTTTTAGGCTTGAAGCGGAACAAACTACCATTCCATTTGCCAATACCAACATCAAAAAATATAAAGAATTTATCGACTCTTACGCCAAAGAGTTTGGCGAAGAACATATGTCCGCCTTCGTGCAAGAGTACTAACAAGGAGATTGCTAAGATGAATTGGAGCAATCTGATTAAAAATATTTCCATAACTTAAACTTTGAGCTTTGAACTTTATGATTAGACTTATTGATGAAAAGCTACCAACTTGCCAGCTTGTAAACAATCAACTTGTCAACTTGTTAACTATTACTTACTAACTCTGTTGCGATACGACGTGCCTCTGCATCTGTACCAAGATATGTTTCGTACGAGGGCGTTTTAACCAGCGACACCCGTTGCATGGTTTGTTCAATGACATCTGCCATGCCCAAGAAAGAGCATCTGTCTTCACGGAAAGCTAAGTTAACTATCTCGTTAGCTGCATTCACTATACACGGCATATTACCACCTTGGCGCATAGCTTCGTATGCCAATGACAAACATTTGAAGCGAGTTACATCAGGTTCAAAAAACTCTAAAGGCTGCTTAAAAAGGTTGAGCCTATCGCCACTGAGAGGTAAACGCTCTGGAAACGAAAAGGCATATTGTATAGGTAAACGCATATCTGGTACACCTAACTGAGCTTTTACACTTCCATCAACAAACTGTACGGCACTGTGTACAATACTTTGAGGATGAATAAGTACTTGAATTTTATCTACTGGTACGCCAAACAACCATTTAGCCTCCATAACCTCAAAGCCTTTATTCATAAGAGATGCCGAATCTATAGTAATCTTTGCACCCATATTCCATGTAGGATGTTTTAGGGCATGAGTAGCCTTTACGCTGCTCATCTGTTGCAAAGTATAGTTGCGAAAAGGTCCACCGCTACAAGTAAGCAATACCTTTTCTATCTCATTATTATCCTCGCCAACTAATGATTGGAAGATAGCACTGTGCTCAGAATCAACAGGTAAGATAGGAACATGATATTGTTGTGCCAACTTACAAATTAATTCGCCAGCCACAACAAGTGTTTCTTTGTTGGCAAGACATATTTTTTTATGCGCTTTGATAGCACTGATAGTAGGGGTAAGTCCTGCAAAACCTACCATTGCAGTTAACACCATATCAATGGGTTGAGCCGTTACTATCTCATTAATAGCATCCTTACCAGCATAAACCTTGATGTCGGGACTATCATCCAGCAACTTACTTAAAGCCTCATAATGAGCTTCGTTGGCAATAACCACCGCTGCAGGATGAAACTTGCGAGCCTGTTCTGCCAAATCCTCATAACGATTATGAGCTGTAAGACAATATACTTCGTACTTGTCTGTATGCTGTGCTATCACATCAAGAGCTTGCGTACCAATGCTACCTGTGGAGCCTAATATACATATTTGTTTTTTCATTTTTTTGCTTTTGTTAGTTACCAACAAGGTGGCCAACATGGATTAATCTATCAATCCATCTGGAACGTCTACGAAAATAGTTTTCTTTTCTACATCCACATGTTTTATCAAATCATGGTGTGCAGGTATCAGTGTACCATCTTCCAGTTCAAATAAAATATTGATGGTGCTGGCATCTATATGCGCTATCTTTCCTATAGAGCGATGAGTAGCTACATCTACCAATGTAAAACTAATAATTTGTGCCCACGAAAGCTGTTTGATCGTATCATCATTGTGCTTTCGTGGAAAGAAAACCTCACACGAGGTAAGTTGTTGCGCCTTGCTTTGTGTATCAACATCACAAAACTTTACGATAGCTGTAGTATCGTTTTTGAAGCGACATTCCTCAAAAAAGAAAGGCACCAAGATACCATCTACCTCTAAAATAAGGCAAGAACTACCAGTGCGTTCAAAAACATCGTCATAGAAGAGAAACGTTAATTCGCCCCTCACACCATGCGTTTTGCCTATTTTACCTATGCAGTAAACATCTTCTTTCTTAATCATCTACACGCTTAATATGTGCGCCTAAAGCGTTGAGGCGCATTTCTATATTTTCATATCCACGGTCTATTTGAGCAATATTTTCTATTCTACTAATACCATTGGCACTCAATGCAGCAATTAATAGTGCAATACCAGCACGAATATCAGGACTTGTCATGTGTCCTGCTCGTAGCGTTATCTTTCTGTCGTGCCCTACAACTACGGCTCTGTGTGGATCGCAAAGTATAATTTGTGCCCTCATATCTATCAACTTATCAACGAAGAAGAGACGGCTTTCAAACATTTTCTGATGGAAAAGCACGCTACCTTGTGCCTGTGTGGCAACCACTAACAACACAGAAAGCAAGTCTGGAGTAAGTCCAGGCCATGGAGCATCACTCAGAGTCATAATAGTTCCATCAATAAACGATTCTATTTGATAATGGTCTTGATGCGGAATAAACAGGTCGTCACCTTCAACCTTTATCTTAATACCCAAGCGGCGAAAGGCCTCAAGGGTGATTCCAAGATTACGGACTGATACATTTTTTATTCTAACCCCATCACCTACCATGGCTGCCATGCCGATAAACGAGCCAACCTCAATCATATCGGGCAATATTTTATGGCGTGCGCCGTGTAAAGATTTTACACCAACAATAGTTAATAAGTTAGATGCTATACCACTGATGTTGGCTCCCATAGCATTGAGCAAATGGCATAACTGCTGTATATACGGTTCGCAGGCAGCATTATAAATGGTTGTAGTGCCCTCAGCCAACACAGCTGCCATGATAATATTAGCCGTACCCGTAACCGAAGCCTCATCTAATAATATATAACCACCCTTAAGGTGCTGGGTTTGTATATGATAAATGCCTTTATCTTCGTTGCATTGCAAATGTGCACCCAAGTGCTTAAAGCCTAACAGATGAGTGTCTAATCGGCGACGACCAATCTTATCTCCGCCAGGTTTTACCACCCTAGCTCTATGAAAACGCCCCAATAAAGGTCCTAACATCAGTACAGAACCACGCAATGACGAGCACTTCTTAACAAACTCATCGCTTTCCAAGTAACCCAAATTAATCTGATTGGCCTGAAAAGTATATTCATTTTTATGTCTATACAAAACCTTTACCCCAATATCTTGCAACAACTTGATAAGGTTATTTACATCCAAAATATTAGGTATATTGTTGATGGTAACAGGCTCTGACGTAAGAAGAGAAGCACAAATAACCTGTAATGCCTCGTTTTTAGCACCCTGTGGAAGAATTGCTCCTTTAATCTTATGTCCTCCCTCAATAACAAAAGCCTCCATATATATCAGCGTTTCTTACGTTTTTTGTCCAAATCTCTTGTGTCAATCTTATCAAAAACAAAGTTATCAAGGTCTAACACAATTTTACCATCTGTAAGCCATTCTAAGTCTGCAGCAACCTTTTCATCATCCGAAGAGCCATGTCCCCATTGTACCAAATCACGCTTCATCTGATTGGCTGTAACTCTTACTAACTCATCACGTTCTTCACTTGGCTTCATTGTTTTGAGCTTATCAAATAGCTCAAACATCATATTACCATAGTGCCTCACAGGAATACGTTTCATAGGATATTGCATGGGAACAGGCTTTGTATATATCTTAGCCGCTTGCTCCACATCGAAAGGATAGTCAATATCAAGCTTAAAATTGCTCATAATAGCCAAATGATCCCACAACTTGCGTTGATAATCTTCGCTTTCTTTGTTTTGTGGAAACATTCTCTCCATCGTTTGTACAATGGTTTCTGCACACCTTTGTCTGTCTTCCTTATTAGGAAGCGACACAGCATAGTCTACCATATTTTGCACCTCTCGTCCATATTCGGGCAAGATGAGTTTCTCGCGCTGAGTATTATAATCCAATCCTTCTATATCCATCATAAAAAGTCAATAATATAATTACATTCTTGGCTTGCTATACTTTATACTTGTATAATTATAATTAAAGCAACTTCTTAGGCTTTTTAGCCACAAAGTCCTTTAGATAGAAAGGTACAAAGTAAGCCACATCTTCTACTTTTCCATTCAGCAATTGCTTATCAGCCAATGGGAACATATTTTTTGCAATAGGTTCTATACCCTTAATAAGATGTGCATTAGGATGATTAATGGTTTCCATACACTTCTCGGCTCCATTACCAAAGAAGTAAACAGGACGCTCATCCAAATATTGTTTGTAAGTATCAGTATCTACAACATCAGCTTGGATAGGACGAACCTCATTCAATGATTTATCAAATAACTGTGCATATACCTCCATGCGACGTGCATCAAGCATGGGGCATAACAGAGCATTGTCTTCTTTGATATGCTCGTTTATCAATACAGGTACACACAATAGTTCAAGCGTTGGAACAGAAATTAACTTAACCGAACGTCCATAACAAATTCCTTTTGCCATAGAGGTACCAATTCTTAAGCCGGTATATGAACCAGGACCACCACTAACAGCTACTGCTTCTAATGTTATTAAATGGCTATCTATAAAAGATAATGCTTCATCTACATACACACCAAGCTTAACAGCATGATTGGGTCCACTATGATCTTCTTTCTCAAAGATGCACGTTCTGTCCTGACTAATAGCAACAGAACAAACATCTGTACTTGTCTCTATACTTAAAATACACGACATAAGTCTTTATTTATTACTTAAATAATGTGCAAATGTACTGCTTTTTCCCTATAATTTGATTACTTTTGCATAAATTTAACGTGTTGCAGTTATGATACAATCAATGACGGGGTATGGTAAAACTACCATTCTCTATAAAGAAAAGAAAATAAATGTTGAAATAAAATCGCTTAACAGCAAGTCGCTCGACCTCTCTACACGCATTGCTCCGCTGTACAGAGAGAAAGAAATTGAGATACGCCAGTATATCACCAAGACACTCAAGCGAGGAAAGGTAGATTTCTCTATATGGATAGAAAAAGATGCCTTGGCTGATATTACACCTATCAACACAGATATTGTGCAAAATTATTATAAGCAAATTAAGCAGATAGCAGCTACTATGGGTATGTTAGAACCAACCGACTTGCTGCAAACTATATTGCGTTTGCCTGATGTAACACAGAAAACCGAGACTGAGGTTTTGAGTGATGAAGAATGGGAAGTGGCTAAAAATGCTATTAAAGATGCTACCGAAAAATTAGTTAACTTCCGCAAACAAGAGGGAGCTGCCCTGCAAAAGAAGTTCCTTGAAAAGGTTGAAAATATCTCTAAGTTATTGGCAAGCATCGAACCATACGAGAAGATGCGTGTAGAAAAGATAAAAGACCGCATCATTGAAGGATTATCTCAAATTCCTGATATTGATTATGATAAAAATCGTTTAGAACAAGAATTGATTTATTATATTGAGAAATTGGATATTAGTGAAGAAAAACAACGCTTAACCAATCACTTAAAGTATTTCAAAGAAACCATGGAAGAGCAAGAACCTGTTGGGAGAAAATTAGGTTTTATTGCACAAGAAATGGGTAGAGAAATCAATACCACAGGTTCTAAAAGCAATCAGGCTGAAATGCAAAATATCGTGGTAAAGATGAAAGACGAATTAGAACAGATAAAAGAACAGGTGCTAAACGCACTATAGATGTATAACAAGTAAGCAATCATGAACAATCATAACAACACCAAACTGGTTATCTTTTCTGCTCCATCAGGAAGCGGTAAAAGCACCATTATTAATTGGTTAATGCAAGAGCATCCCGAACTAAGACTGGCTTTCTCTATATCATGTACCAGTCGTCCTCCACGAGGAAAAGAGACGAACGGAGTAGAATACTTCTTCTTATCTACCAATGAGTTCAAGCAACGCATAGCAAACAACGAGTTCTTAGAATTCGAAGAAGTGTATAAAGATAGATTTTATGGTACGCTCAAATCGCAAATAGAAAACCAGCTAAAAGCCGGACAAAATGTTGTTTTTGATGTTGATGTAAAAGGAGGGGTTAACATCAAACGCTTTTATGGCGAACGTGCATTGAGTATTTTTATTCAACCACCATCGATTGAAGAACTAAGACATCGCTTAGAAAAACGTGGCACTGATGAGCAAAGTGTTATTGAAGATAGATTAGAAAAAGCCTCCTACGAATTAACCTTTGCCCCTCAATTCGATAAGGTTTTAGTGAACGACGATTTGCAAAAAACTAAAGAAGAAACGCTAAAACTATTAAAAACGTTTCTGAAATAAGAGTTTCCCCCAACAGAAGCCTACACTATCATCTCCAAAAAGAAGAGAAAACTAACAGCAAGTCCTGAAAAAACTACATAATATAATGTAGGGAGGGAGGCTGCCCTTATGTATTATTGAGAGGAAACTTTTATAGAAACAGGCTGCGCCTCAACATTCCAAACAAGTTTGATTGCATTAGCCTTACATTATTTTTTGTGTAAAAATATAAGCTCAAAATCTAACAAAAAAACTTATTTTTTATAAAACCAGCTATAATGTGAAATATTAATTATGACTTAAAAATCATTGAATTAATTATGTTGACCTCTCTGAGATTACCTTACTCACAAACTTAACAACTCTCAAACTCATCAACTTAAAACTATCATCTTGTGTCAACTCTTCAACTTGTCAACTCCTCAACTAACAAAACATCCATTGGACTATTTGGAGGTTCTTTCAACCCCATTCACCTTGGGCACATTCAATTAGCAAAGCATATTTTACGCCTTATCCATTTGGATGAAATATGGTTAATGGTATCTCCTCAAAACCCATTAAAGCAATCAAGTACCTTGCTTGACGACCAACTTCGTCTGAAAATGGCTCAAAAAGCATTACAAGATGAACCAAAAATAAAGGCTTGCGATTACGAATTTCATTTACCTAAGCCCTCCTATACATGGAACACTCTTCAAGCTCTATCAAAAGACAAGCCAGATACTGAGTTTACATTAATAATAGGTGCCGACAACTGGCAGGTATTTAACCATTGGGCACATCACAAAGATATACTTAATAACTACCATATAGCCATCTATCCCCGTGTCAATGCCTATATAGATATCAACACCTTACCCTCAAATGTAATCTTACTCAATACACCTTTATATAATGTGAGCAGCACAGAGGTGCGACAACGTATTAGTAAGGGATTACCCATAAATAACCTTATTCCAGAGACAATTATCCCCATGGCAATAACCTACTATCTTTAGGCTGGTTATATAAATTAGCTGTGTTATATTTTGAATCAAAAAACAATGTAAACCCAATACAATCAAACTTTTTTATTTGTCTATCATAAAATACTTGATAATGCGAAAATAAAAAAAAAAATATGCTATAATGCAAAAAATTAACTACTTTTGCATAAAATAGGTTGTGTTGAAGCAATTTCAAATAACTAAGGTTAAAAAATAGCCTGAACTATAAAACCCTGAAAGGGCAATATAATATAAGATAGGGGCTTGCCCCCATCTCAGAAATTAGCCACTCTACAATGAAGCCATAAAAGGTCGACATAATTATAATGGTACAATTATGGAAAATAGTTTTAAATATTCGCCCCTTACAGGAGCAATAGTTTTACAACAGAACATAGCACAATTAGCATAGGAGCAACCCCCCATGCTATAAATATGTCGCCCTTTCAGGGCTTGCTCTCAGCACCATTTTATGTACTTTATTATAAATAAAAAAAATATTCAAGTTAGGTTTCAACATTAATAAACTTGTTTTTGCCTTCAACTTGCACCCTCTTTGGATAAATAAAAAAAAATATATATTATCTTCATAATAATATGATGGAAAGAAAAGTTAGAGTGCGTTTTGCACCAAGTCCTACAGGGCCTCTACACATTGGAGGCGTACGTACAGCATTATACAATTATCTTTTTGCACGTCAACATAACGGTACGTTCATCTTTAGAATAGAAGATACCGATTCTAACAGATTTGTTCCAGGTGCAGAAGAGTATATCTTAGAGTCGTTCAGATGGTTAGGAATCAAGTTTGATGAGGGCGTTACCTTTGGTGGCAATCATGGCCCTTACCGTCAGAGCGAGCGCAGAGATATTTATAAAAAGTATGTTAAACAACTAATTGATAAGGGAAAAGCTTACATAGCCTTTGATACCCCCGAAGAATTAGATGCAAAGAGAAAAGAAATTAACAACTTCCAATACGACTGCCATACACGTTTACAGATGCGTAACTCACTCACTATGAGCACAGAAGAGTGTAAAAAACGCATGGATGAAGGTGAACAATATGTGGTTAGGTTTAAGGTTGAACCTGGCAGAGAGATACATATACACGATATGATTCGTGGCGAAGTCATTGTTAAATCAGATATATTGGATGATAAAGTATTGTACAAGAGTGCCGATGAGCTACCTACCTATCACTTAGCTAACATTGTTGACGACCACTTAATGGAGATATCGCACGTTATAAGAGGTGAAGAGTGGATACCAAGTGCACCATTACACGTTTTATTATATGAGGCTTTTGGTTGGCAAAACACCATGCCAACATTCGCTCATCTTCCTTTATTGTTAAAACCAGAAGGCAAAGGCAAGCTTTCAAAGCGTGATGGCGATAGATTAGGCTTCCCTGTATTTCCTTTAGAGTGGAACGATCCAAAAACAGGAGAGGTTTCTTCGGGCTATCGTGAGAGTGGATATTTCCCCGAAGCCGTAGTAAACTTCCTTGCTTTGTTAGGATGGAATCCTGGAACAGAAAAGGAAATTTTCACTTTGAATGAATTGGTTGATGCCTTTGATATTACTCGTTGTTCAAAAGCTGGTGCCAAGTTTGATTACCAGAAAGGTATCTGGTTCAACCACGAATACATTTTACAAAAGAGCGATGACGAGATAGCTGACCTCTTTGCACCTATCGTTGCCAACAACGGAATAGACGTATCGTTAGACAGAGTAAGAAAAGTAGTACACATGATGAAAGACCGTGTTAATTTTGTCAAGGAACTATGGCCTTTGTGCTCATTCTTCTTTGTTGCTCCATTAGAATACGATACCAAAACCATTCGCAAGCGTTGGAAAGAATATTCTGTACAACAAATGACCGAACTATCTAAAGTATTAGATAGTTTAGACGATTTTTCTTTAGAAAATCAAGAAGAGAAAGTAAAACAATGGATTGAAGAAAAAGATTATAAGTTAGGAGATATAATGAACGCATTCCGCTTGGCATTGGTTGGAATAGGCAAAGGCCCAGGTATGTTCGATATTTCTGCTTTCCTTGGAAAAGAAGAAACATTGAAGCGTCTGCATAAGGCTATCGAGATTATACCAACACTTATAAATCCTAAGGAATAAAATTTGACAAATTATAAAAACCACTTTACAAAGTGTATCAAATAGCTATTTATATCTATCTGTTGGGCGTTGCCATTGCCAGTATCTTTAGTAAAAAGGTACAAAAGATGTGGAAAGGCGAACGACAGACTATAAAATTACTGAAAGAGAAGGTTCATCCTAACTATCAGTATATTTGGTTTCATGCGGCATCATTAGGAGAATTTGAGCAAGGCAGACCACTCATTGAGCATATCAAGAAGCAATATCCCCAATACAAAATACTGCTTACGTTTTTCTCACCATCGGGTTACGAGGTGAGAAAAAACTATGAGCAAGCCGATATCGTATGCTATTTACCCATAGATACCATACGTAACGCACGCAGATTCCTGAGAACGGTACGCCCTTGTATGGCTTTCTTTATAAAATATGAATTTTGGTACAACTATCTTCACATCTTAAAACATAGACACATTCCCATATACAGCGTAAGTAGTATTTTCTGCGACAGCCAGATATTCTTCCGTTGGTACGGTCGTAGCTATGCCAAAGTACTGAAATGCATTACCCATTATTTTGTTCAAAACGAAAAAAGCAAACACTTGTTGCAAGGAATGGGCATACAAAATATAGATATTGTGGGCGATACACGCTTTGATCGTGTACTGCAAATCAAGGATACAGCTAAGCCATTACCTATTATTGAAACTTTCAAAGACAACAAAAAGGTTTTTATAGCAGGCTCAAGTTGGGAACCCGATGAAGATATTTTTATCCCATTTATGAACCAGCATACCAGCTGGAAAATGATTATAGCCCCTCATGTTATAAAGGAAGAACATATTAAAAGCATAGAATCAAAATTAAAGCATAAGGCAGTTCGTTACACACAAACATCGCCCGAAGAGGCAGCCAAGGCACAATACCTCATTATAGATTGCTATGGATTACTTTCAAGCATTTACCATTACGGAGAAATAGCATACATTGGCGGTGGCTTTGGTGTAGGTATTCACAATGTGTTAGAAGCTGCGGTGTGGAATATCCCCGTTATTTTTGGTCCTAACAACCAACGTTTCCAGGAGGCACAAGCATTGAAAAAAGCAAATGGCGGTTTTGAAATAGCCGACACATCTTCATTTGCTTTAATCATGTCACAGCTCATGTTACATCCTGATTACTTGAAACAGCGAGGCAAAGCTGCTGGAAAATATGTACAAGGTGAGGCAGGTGCCACCGCTAAAGTACTGAATTTAGTGAAGTTGTAAGATAAAATATTCCATTTTTCACATCGTTTTTTATGGATATATACACTATTATAAAAGGTTAGTACAAAAAAAAATGTGCTAACCTTTCTTTTTTATTTATCTTTTTGTTTATTTTTACAACATTACAAAAATAATCTACTTAAGGGCGGTACTATAAATTAGCTTTGACAGATTGTGAAACTATTTTTGAGGTCAACCTGTTTGTGAGCGAAGGAGTATAGCGAGCTATACAACTGAACGAACAAGAATATTGAACCAAAAAGAGTCCACAAGATGACAAAAAGTAAAAAAAGACTGACATAAAAACTTTACGGTGGTAATTTATAGAACCGCCCTTAAACAAATCATCAAAACTAATGACTATAAAAAAAACATTTCTCATATTCTTATGCATTATTACTTTTACGCATAATAGTATTATTTCTCAAACCTATACCCGTGGCATTGGCATCTATCCAGGCAACCCAAAAGAGTGCTATGCACCTACATTACAAATAGATAGCACATACCGCAATATAGCATTACATTGCAAAACATACCACTCTTCGAGTTATGATTATAACCTCACGGCACAACTTGTTACCGATGGCATCATCACTAACAAGATGCCATCTTATATGATAGTAACCACCAATCAAGGTGTTTTACCACGAAGAGAACGTGAATGGGCAATTGACAGAGGCGAATATACGCATAACATCCTTATAGGCAATCAGGCTTTTCTGCAATATCAGTGGAAGAATATGGCAGTTAAAGCCAATAAAATAAGCTTAGTAGCTCATGTTGCTTACTACGAAAAGCAAGCTAACAAAGGCTATTCTATCAAATTATTAGCACCCAACAGCAACGGAAAATGGATAGTAATAGCACAACAGCATGGCAATTCGTTACCTGGAACAGCTTCAAAATACAAGGTACACAGCGACCCTAATAAAGTTACTAATGCCGAATTGTTGCCCACCCGCAATGTAAATTTATCGTTTAACCTACATCATAGCGAACCACTTTTGCGAGGTTTGCGCTTACAACTGGATATGCCAGGAGCAGCATACTGGACTGTTACACAAATAAACTTTGCACAAAGCAGTATTCCAGTAACCAATGTATTGCCATCGGCTGTCTTTAAGAGTGCATGGATGAGTGCCACAAACCACAACGAATGGGTGAAGATTGATTTGGGAACACAAGCTTCATTCAATCAAATAAAATTACATTGGCTTAACAAAGCTACACTAGGCTCAATACAAGTATCAGTAGATAATGTACATTGGACTAACATTTCAAAACTTTCTTCTGCAGATAAAACCAATGAAGTAATAAATTGTCGTGCACAAGCTCGCTACATCAGAGTAAATATGCAAGCTTCAAAGAATGGAAAGCCTTTTGTGCTAAGTGAAGTAGAAGTAATGGGAAGAGGAGGATTAATAGCTCATGCTACTAAAGAAAGTATATGGCATAATAACCTATTATCACTGAATGGTGGCAACTGGCATTTGCAACGTGCATCGCAGGTGCAGGCCACTGGCGAACAACTCTCACTACCTTACTATAATGATGCTGGCTGGATTGTAGCAACAGTACCAGCTACCGTACTTACAAGTTATGTAAATATAGGTGCACTTGCCAATCCTAATATAGCCGACAATCTATTTTTAGTGTCCGAATCGTTTTTCAACTCCAACTTTTGGTATCGCAAAACATTCAACATTTCAAAAGAAAAATTACAGCAACATATATTCCTCAATTTTGACGGCATTAACTGGAAAGCCAATATTTTCCTTAACGGAAAGCGTATCAATCGTATAGAAGGGGCTTTTATTCGTAGCAAAACAGATGTTACCCAACTACTAAAGGAGGGACAAAATGTGCTGGCTGTAGAAATTATCAAGACACAACACCCTGGGGCAGTGAAAGAAAAAAACCAGCTTAATACCGATTTTAATGGGGGTATCTTGGGGGCAGATAATCCTACATTTCATGCTACAATAGGGTGGGACTGGATTTCTACCATTCGTGGGCGCAACATTGGTATATGGAACGATGTGTACCTAACACAAGAGGGTAGCGTTACTTTAAGCGACCCTGTAGTTACTTCTCAACTCAATTTGCCCGATACACTGGCTACACTAACACCTTCTGTCTTGCTCACTAATAACGAATCACACCGCATATTGGGCATACTAAAAGGATGGATAGGTAATAACACGTTTGAAAAGAGTATTATGCTACCAGCTCATGCCACAGTAGAAACATCATTTTTACCTTCACTTTATACCTCACTGCAGCATCAACACATGCACTTGTGGTGGCCTAATGGCTATGGAGAGCCTTATCTTTACGATGCAGGTTATACATTCCAAATAAACGGAAAAACGCAAAACGAACTACATTATCGGGCAGGCATCCGACAGATGAGTTACAAAGATGTTAATACTCGTCTTACCTTATATATCAATGGAAAACGATTTGTGCCACTTGGAGGAAATTGGGGATTTAGTGAGAATAACCTTAATTACAGAGCACGCGAATATGATATTGCTGTAAAGTATCATAAATACATGAACTGTAACATGATACGTAACTGGGTAGGACAAACAGGTGATAAAGAATTTTACGATGCTTGCGACCACTATGGCATCATGGTATGGCAAGATTTTTGGTTGGCTAACCCTGCCGATGGCCCCGATCCGCAAAATCATTCTATGTTCTTACGTAATGCTAAAGATTATATTTATCGCATCAGACAACATCCGAGCATTGCTTTGTACTGCGGACGAAACGAGGGATATCCTCCTAAAGATATAAATGATACATTACAGAAAGATGTAAAAACGCAACATCCAGGACTATTGTATATCTCCAGTTCGGCAGATGATGGCGTAAGTGGACACGGTCCCTATTGGGCTGTTCCTGACAAAACTTACTTTGAAAGTCAAACAGGTAAATTACATTCTGAGCGTGGTATGCCTAACATAATGACATACGAGGGCTTAGCCCGTACACTGGCGCCACAATCTTTGTGGCAGCAATGCAAAGAATGGGGACAGCACGATTACGTTTTACAAGGGGCACAGCGTGGCAGTGAGTTTAATGCCATGCTTCAAAAGGCTTTTGGGAAAATTGAGAGTGCACAACAATTTACACAATTATCACAGTGGATAAACTACAATGGATATCGCGCTATGTTTGAGAGTGGCAGTAAATATCGTTTGGGGTTACTAATATGGATGAGTCATCCTTGTTGGCCCAGCATGACATGGCAAACATACGACTATTATTTTGAACCCACTGCAGCCTTCTTTGGTGTAAAGAAGGCTTGTGAACCATTACACATACAGTGGAATGCAAGTACTCGAAACATGGAGGTTGTCAATATCAATCAAGCCATATCGGGCAACTTGCGTGCGCAATGTGAGGTATTGGATATGTGGGGCAAAAAAGTTCAACAATACGAATCGGTTATCAATCTTAAGCCTGATACAACCGTGGTATGCACTTATATACCCATTCCAGACATTAGTTCAAAGGTATATTATCTGCAGATGAAACTACTTGATGCCAACAACAAAGAGTTATCTACCAACTTTTATGTTTGTTCTACAGATGAGGGTAACCTGCAAGCTCTCCATTCTTTACCTCAAGTATTGCTTCAAGAGTCAGTTACCGAATATAAGGACAAGATGGAAGTAACACTCTATAACCCTACCCAAACACCTGCCATGATGATACGTTTACAACTAAAAGGTAGTGATGGCGAACAAATTTTACCTGTTTATTATACCGATAATTATTTCCATTTGATGCCAGGCGCACACAAAGTTATCACCATTAAGTGGAAAAAAGAAGATACCCGTGGCAGCAAACCAGTTATTTTAATATCAGCACTAAATGTTACAACACATAAAATAACAAAGGTAATGTAGGTTAAGTACCAATAACTCACATATAAGTGCCAAACTCAAAAAACAATGTAGGGCGATTCTATAAATTAGCTTTGACAGATTGTGATACTATTTTTAAGGTCAATTTGTTTGAGAGTGAAGTAGTTATAGCTCGCTATACTACTGAACGAACAAGCAAAATGAACCAAAAATAACCCACAAGATGACAAAACGTAAAAAAACTGACATAAAAAAAACTTTACGGTGGTAATTTATAGAACTGCCCTATAAAAGATAGAGAAAAGAAGATGCAATCACAACAACACGAATATAAAATAAACCTGAAAGCCTTTCTCTCAAATAGGTTTCATCCTTTGCACACCAACATCCAAAAGCCTATACAGATGAATAATCCCTTTCATTACCATCCGCATCCGCTTTGTTTGTTGGCAATGAAGCAAGTACAATACTTCATACAAGTTTGGCAAGCATGGCAACATGAGGTAGAACAAGGCAAGATGTTTGGGGTATTGGTAGTAGAACATGCTCAACTGGGCTTAGGTTATCTTTGTGCTTATTCTGGACAAATTGAGGGGAGAAACGATTGGGAAGGGTTTGTTCCAACTATTTTCGATTATTTACAACCCAATGGATATTTTAAACAGCACGAGGCTATTATCACACAACTAAATAAGGATATTGATAACTTACAAAATAATACTAACTATTGTCTATTGAAACAACAATTGCAAGAAAAAGTATTAGCAGGAGAAAAAGCACTAAATGCGTATAAAAACGAGATAAAAGTTGCCAAGAAAAAGCGCAATGAATTACGGCAAACACAAATACTTACACCCAAACAGCTGGCTCAATTAACCAACGAAAGTCAGTTTATGAAAGCTGAACTTCATCGCTTAAAGAAGCGCATTAACAAGAATATAGAAAGCATTAGCACTCAACTAAAAAACTATGAGCAAACCATTACAGATTATAAAATAAGGCGCAAGCAGCTATCCGACCAGTTGCAACGCTGGCTCTTTTCACACTTTATTATACTCAATGCCAAAGGTGAACAACGCAATTTATTAGAAATTTTTGAGCCCACCCCACAAGTTATACCTCCAGCTGGTGCAGGAGAGTGCTGTGCCCCAAAGCTATTGCAATACGCTTTTCTGCACCATTTGCAACCTATATGTATGGCAGAGTTTTGGTGGGGAGCCTCACCAGCTACTACTATTCGCCACCATGGCAACTATTATCCTGCCTGTCGGGGTAAGTGTTTACCCATCTTATCTTTTATGTTACAAGGATTAACAGTAGATAAAGAAATAAAACAAACAAATTATTCGTTGAAACCAACTATCTTATACGAAGACAATAACCTTATTGCAGTAAACAAACCTTCGGGTTTACTATCGGTACCTGGCAAAAACAATCAACCCTCTGTATATTCAATCATCCAGTCTTGGCTACCAAAAAATACTCAGTTATATGCCGTACATCGCCTGGATATGGCTACTTCGGGCATTCTATTACTGGCAAAAAATAAAGAAACGTATCATCATTTACAACAACAATTTGCAAAACACACCATTCAAAAACAATATGTAGCGGTATTGCAAGGAGAGGTAACGCAACGAGAAGGCATGATTGATTTGCCCTTATCTCCCGATTTATTAGACCGCCCCCGACAAATAGTAGATAAGCTCAATGGAAAACGAACCATTACTTTCTACCATGTACAGCAAGTAAAACATGGCAAAACCTACATCTCTTTGTTTCCAAAAACGGGGCGTACCCACCAATTACGCATACATTGTGCTCATGTAGACGGTTTAAACTCTCCCATTATTGGCGACGAACTTTACGGCTCTCCTGCCCAACGGCTGTACTTACATGCCGCCTCTATCACATTTATTCATCCTATTTCGGGCAAATCTATCACCATTCAAAACTATCCTAATATTTTTGAAAACATTATTAAATAGATTTTTTACATCTATAAGAGCTTGAGGTGAAAAATACAATCTCAATGGTTTTGAAGCACAATCTCAATGATTTTGACGGGCAAACTCAATGGTTTTATGCTGCAAACTCAATGAGATTGTTGCGTCCCATAAAATAGAAAAAAAAATAATAATATATGACTACATAAAAATGTTTTTAATAATAGTATAACTCATTGATTATAAATAAAAATGAAAAAATATAACAACATTTTTTTATATATAACTTTACAAGTTGTTAGCTTTTTAGTAAAATGTATAAGGGCGGTTCTATAAATTAGCTTTGACAAATTGTGAGAGTATTTTTTGGGATCAATTTGTTTGTGAGTGAAAAAGTATAGCGAGCTATACTACTGAACGAACAAGCAAATTGAACCCAAAAGAGCCCACAAGATAACAAAACGTAAAAAGACCGACATAAAAACTTTACGGTGGTATAATTTATAGAACACCCATAATCATAAAGCTCAATGTTTAAAGTACATAACTAAAAGGCTTAACTCCTTACGCTGTTTAATCATAAAATTCAAAGTAAAATATAAAGTTTGCACATTTTCATAAAAATCATTTTTTATTCAATCTATATTACACTTTTTTTCGTAACTTTGCTTTTAACTATAATTTACATAGAATTATTGTACAGACATAAATATTAAATATCGTATGGAATACAATTTCAAAGACATTGAAAAAAAATGGCAAAACGAGTGGGTAAACAACAAAATCTACAAGGTAGTAGAAGACAAAAATAAAGAAAAATTTTATGTACTCAATATGTTCCCTTATCCATCGGGAGCAGGCTTGCACGTTGGACATCCTTTGGGATATATTGCCAGCGATATTTACGCAAGATATAAACATCAACAAGGATTTAATGTATTAAATCCTATGGGGTATGATGCTTACGGACTACCTGCCGAACAATATGCTATTCAGACAGGGCAACACCCTGCTATAACTACAGAAGCCAACATCAAGCATTATCGCAAACAGTTAGATAAAATAGGATTCTCATTCGACTGGGACAGAGAGATAAGAACCTGCGACCCTATTTATTATCACTGGACACAGTGGGCATTTATAAAAATGTTTAACTCGTATTACGACAACACTTTACAGAAAGCACAACCTATAACAAAACTGATAGAGCATTTTGAGAGTAAAGGTTCTAAAGATATCAACGTAGCCCAAAGCGAAGAACTATCGCTTACAGCAGATGAATGGAAAACCATGAGCGATGAGCAACAACAAAAAACATTAATGAATTATCGCATTGCTTATTTGGGCGAAACAATGGTTAACTGGTGTGCTGGCTTGGGTACTGTATTGGCAAACGATGAAGTAGTTGACGGTGTGAGCGAACGTGGTGGCTACCCTGTTGTACAAAAGAAAATGCGCCAGTGGTGTTTGCGTGTATCGGCATACGCTCAACGCTTGTTAGACGGATTAGATACTGTACAATGGACTGACTCTTTAAAGGAGACACAACGCAACTGGATTGGCCGTTCGGAAGGTGCTGAAGTTAAATTTAAGCTGGCTAATTCTGATGTAGAACTTACTATTTTTACCACACGTGCTGATACTATGTTTGGTGTTACCTTCATGGTTTTGGCTCCAGAGAGCGATTATGTAGCTCAAGTTACTACTCCAGAGCAAACAAACGAGGTAAAAGCTTATGTAGATGCAACTAAGAAACGTACTGAACGTGAGCGTATTTCTGACAGAAAAGTATCGGGAGTATTTACGGGTAGCTATGCTGTTAATCCAGTAACTGGTGATAAAATACCTATCTATGTAAGCGATTATGTATTAGCAGGCTACGGAACAGGAGCTATCATGGCTGTTCCTGCACACGACAGCAGAGATTATGCTTTTGCTAAACACTTTAACTTACCTATTATTCCACTGATAGAGGGAGCTGATGTAAGCGAAGAAAGTTATGACGCCAAGGAAGGAATTGTAACAAATAGTCCAGTTAATGGAAAGCACACAACATTTTCTCTCAATGGATTATCTGTAAAAGAGGCAATTGCTGCCACAAAAAAATATATTACCGAGCAAGGCTTAGGTCATGTAAAGATTAACTATCGTCTGCGTGATGCTACCTTCTCTCGCCAACGTTATTGGGGCGAACCCTTCCCTGTATATTATAAAGGTAATATTCCGTATATGATTCCAGAAGAGTGTTTGCCACTACAATTGCCAGAGATAGACAAATATGAACCAACTAAAACAGGTGAACCTCCATTGGGGCGTGCTAAGAAATGGGCATGGAATACTGAAAAAAAAGAGGTAGTAGATAAGTCGCTTATCAACAATACCACTATCTTCCCATTGGAATTAAACACCATGCCAGGCTTTGCTGGTAGTTCAGCTTACTATCTTCGGTATATGGATCCGCATAATGATAAGGCATTGGTTGATAAAGATGTAGCAGCTTATTGGCAAAATGTAGACCTGTATGTTGGTGGAACAGAACATGCAACTGGACACTTGATTTATTCAAGATTTTGGAATAAGTTCTTACATGATTACGGATATTCGTACAAAGAAGAACCATTTGAAAAGTTGGTTAACCAAGGAATGATACAAGGACGAAGCAATTTTGTTTATCGTATCAATACAGAAGACCATTCAACAGCACCTATCTTTGTTTCATTGGGACTAAAAAAGCAATACAAAACTACACCTATTCACGTAGATGTAAATATTGTTCATGGTGATGTGTTAGACCTTGATGCCTTTAGAGCATGGCGACCTGAATATAAGAATGCCGAATTTATATTGGAAGACGGCAAGTATATTTGCGGTTGGGCTATTGAAAAAATGTCTAAATCAATGTTCAATGTAGTTAATCCTGATATGGTTATTGAGCAATATGGTGCCGACACACTTCGCTTATATGAAATGTTTTTAGGTCCGTTAGAAGCAAGTAAACCATGGGATACCAATGGTATTGACGGTTGTTACCGTTTTCTAAAGAAACTTTGGGGACTATTCTATGAAAACAGAACCAACCGTTTCTTACCAGATGATACAGAACCTACTGCTGCACAGCTAAAGTCTGTACACAAACTTATCAAGAAGGTAACTACCGATATAGAACATTTCTCATACAACACAGCCGTATCTGCCTTTATGATTTGCATTAACGAATTGGCACAAAGCAAGTGTACTAATAAAGAATTATTAAAAAATGTAGTTGTACTTTTGGCTTCATTTGCTCCTCATATCTGTGAAGAATTGTGGCATATATTGGGCGAAATAACTTCGGTTTACAATGCTAAATGGCCTGTATACAATGAAGAATATCTAAAAGAAAGCGATATTCAGATGACCGTTTCGTTTAACGGAAAAGCTCGCTTCCAAATGGTATTCAGCATAGATGACACTAAAGAGAAAATACAGAAAAAGGTAATGGCAGACCCACGCACAAAGAAATATATAGCTGGGAAAACTATTGTAAAGTCCATTGTAGTACCTAAAAAAATTATAAACATAGTACTTAAATAATGAAGCACAAAGAACTTATTTACTCTGAAGTAAAAGACTACGTATTTATCACATTTGGGCTTTTACTTTATACCATGGCATTTACTATCTTCTTACTGCCATACGAGATAGTAACAGGTGGCATTACAGGTATGTCGGCTATAGTATATTATGCCACAGGTTTTAAGATTGAAAATACGTACATGATTATCAACATATGTTTGTTAATCGTGGCTCTTAAAATCTTGGGATTCAAATTTATGATGAAGACTATCTATGCTATCTTTGCCCTGTACTTTATGTTGAAGGTAGCGCAAGACTTAATGCCTGTGGATGCGCACGGAAACTTTGTAAAAGTATTGGGCGAGGGACAAGACTTTATGTCTATGGTAATAGGATGTTGTATTACTGGCTCATCATTAGCAATAGTATTCTTGAATAACGGTAGCACTGGAGGTTCGGATATTATTGCTGCTTGTGTTAACAAATACAAAGATTTATCACTCGGACAAGTTTTGATATTAGTTGATGTGTGCATTGTAAGTAGCTGTTTCTTCTTTCCACAATTAGGCGAAATGGCAGAACGCGCTCATAAAGTTGTATTTGGCTACTGTACTATTTTCATTGAGTGCTCTATGCTTGACTTAGTATATGCAAGGCAACGCCAGTCGGTACAGTTTATGATTTACTCACGTAAATATGAAAATATAGCCAGAGTTTTATCTAAAGAAACCGACCATGGACTAACTATCCTTGACGGACATGGCTGGTATACAGGACAAGATATAAAGGTTATATGCTTATTGGCTCGGAAAAGCGAGAGCCAACTCATTTTTCGTTTAATTAAGCTAACCGACCCTAATGCCTTTGTTAGCCAGAGTTCTGTTATCGGTGTTTACGGTGAAGGATTTGACCAAATAAAAGTAAAGGTAAAACAAAAACACATAGAAAAGTTAAAAAAAAATGAAGATAGTATTTGCAACGAACAACAAAAATAAGTTGCAGGAAATAAGAAATATCTTGGGAGAACAAATAGAAATTGTTTCTTTACAGGATATTGGCTGTCATGAAGATATTCCAGAGACAGGGACTACACTTAAAGAAAACGCTCTTCAAAAGGCTAACTACGTAAAAGTACACTATCATTTAGATTGTTTTGCCGATGATACAGGCTTGGAAGTAGAAGCTTTAAACAACAGACCAGGAGTACATAGTGCACGATATGCTGACGGAAAAGACCACGACAGCGAAGCTAATATGCAAAAACTTTTGCGTGAACTGCATGGGAAAAAAAACAGAAAGGCTTGTTTCCGCACTGTAATTGCTTTATTACAAGGTAAAGAAACTTATTTATTTGAAGGCAAAATCAACGGAACAATCAGCGAAGAGAAGCATGGAAATGAGGGGTTTGGCTACGACCCTCTCTTTATACCCGATGGATATAAAGAGAGTTTTGCACAATTAGGCATGGATATAAAGAACAAAATATCACATCGGGCACAAGCAGTAGCTAAATTGGCTGCGTTCTTTAAGCAAAAATCTTCCAAGCATTAAACGTTGTGGTATGATATGAAAAAAGTATTTCTCACCTTATTAATATATATGGTATGTTATTTATCGGGTATAGCACAAGTGGAAACATGGAAAATGTATCCTTCTTATTACGAGATAACAGAAATACAACCTGCTGGCAACACAATATTTGTATTGGCATCGGGCGCACTTTTTTCATATCATAAAAACGACAATAGCGTACAAACATACGACAAAACAACTGTACTGAACGATGTGGATATTGCGCATATTGCTTATAACAAGGCGGTAAAACGCCTGGTTATCGTCTACAAAAATGGTAATATTGATTTGTTAAATCTTCATGGCAACATAGTTAATATATCCGACTTTTATACCAAGGATATCAACCAAGAGAAAACTGTTTATGCTGTTGATATTGATGGTATTTATGCTTATTTATCCACTAACTTTGGTATCATTAAGCTCAATGTGCGAAAAGCAGAGATTAGCGACACCTACCAGTTAGGGTTTAAGGTTAACTGGTCGCACATAAACAATGGAAAAATTATTGCCGAGTCATCATCTCATGGCAAATATTCAGCTGCACTCAGCAGTAATTTATTAGATAAAAACAACTGGAAATATGTAGGAGCATTTACTCCAAAAAAACAACCTTTAGATGAAAAGCTAAAGAAAGAAGCCGAAAAATATCGCCCAGAAGGGCCAAAATACAATTACTTTGGGAGTATTAAGGTTATTAACAATATACTGTATTCAACAAGTGGAGGATATGGGCCAGATGGTGATGATGCACGTTTAGGAACAGCGCAAATATTAGACACAAATAATAAATGGATTATCTATGATGACAATTTAGAAAAAAAAATAGGACATCAAAATATAGACAATCTATCAATTGATGTAGATCCAAACGATAATACACATATTTTTGTCAGTGGAAGAACAGGACTTTATGAATTTAAAAATAAAAAATTAGTAAAACACTATAATATTGATAATAGTCCGCTACAATCAGCATTAGGCAATAATAATATATATACCGTCATAGAATCTATCAAATTTGACAAAGACGGAAATTTATGGCTACTTAACAGTATGGCTTCTTCACAATCCATAATAGAACTTACTAAAGAAGGCAAATGGATATCGCACCATACAACAGCATTATTAAATAAAAATAAGCAAAGTTTAGGAGCTATGCAAGGACTAATGTTCGATAGCCGTTCTATGATGTGGTTTGTTAACCGACACTGGGTTATTCCTTCTTTTTTCTGTTATCAACCATCAATAAAATTATTAAAATCATACAAAAAATTTATCAATACAGATAATGATGTAATAGAAGTAAATAGAGTTGAATGTATTGCAGAAGACTTAGAACATAATATATGGATAGGAACAAACACTGGTCCTCTTTTATTAAAAGCCTCTCAAATTTCTCAAAATGATAATGTAAAATTAGAACAAATTAAGATTAATAGGAACGATGGAACAAACTTAGCAGATTATTTATTGAACGGAGTTCATATCTATTCTATGGCTATTGATGGTGCTAATCGTTTGTGGTTCGGAACATTAGGTAATGGAGTATATCTTATAAGTTCTGATTATACAAAAGAGATTAAACATTTTACTAAAGCTAATAGTCCGCTTCTTTCAAATAATATAGAATCTATTGCAATAAATAATACAACAGGAGAAGTATTTTTTGGTACAGATAAAGGACTCTGCTCATACTTATCAGATGCAAATTTAGCACAAAAAGAAATGACGAAAGAGACAGTATATGCCTATCCTAATCCTGTTGATCCTAATTATAATGGACTAATAACAATTACAGGGTTATCATTCAACTCCGATATTAAAATAGTTACCAGTAACGGAATATTAGTTTCAACAGGAAGAAGTAATGGAGGTATATTTATATGGGATGGAAAAGACCTAAATGGTAATCGTGTAGCTTCAGGCATATATATGGTACAAACTGCTGACAATAATGGAGATAAAGGAACTATATGTAAAATAGCAATCATTAGGTAGAAGATAATACCAGTATAAAATACAGGGCTTATTTTATATTTTTGCTATTAATTCTTCTCTTTACTAAATATATACCCAAAGAACATATTAAAAATGGTAACGACATATCAAAATAGGTTATATCAAATAAAGACGTTAAGAATACATCATAACTTTGAACTGAAATTATAAGATGGATAGCTACAAAAGCTATAAACAAAATATAGGCATATGCTATATTACAGAAAGTTTTTAAATAATCACCCTTTAATCTAATAACTATATAACATATTATTAAGCAAATAAATAGAACATCAAGTATACTACCTTGTCTTGTTTGTAATATAAAAGGATTATATTTAAAGAAAAATAATTCATCCATATTCCAAATAATAAATGGTAGAAATGTAAAAGAAAAAATAATTATCACCAATAGAGGAAACAATATCTTTCTTTTTATAGATAATTGTAAATACGAAGGAAAAAAGAAGATAATACAAGCTATCGCTATACTTAAGCGAGTACTTAAAAATAATCCACATAAAATAGCAATACTATAAAAAGAGTTCTGTAAATTTTTACCTTTATATAGAACTATTTGTAGAAAAGAGCTCAATAGAAGAAAATTTGTTACTAAATCACTTCTTACCAAAATTTCATATAAAAAAGCAGGTGAAAGAACAAAAAGAAATAAAACAATTAATGCGTATTGATTACCTAAAATTCTTTTTTGTACATAAATAAAATAAGAAAAAATAGCAAAAATAGACAATCCTACATTCCCTAATAAATAAAACGGAATATGAAATATTTGCCAAATAGGAAATGGAGAACCATAACCTCCTAAATGAGTTTGAGCTAAATAGGGATATTTACCATCTAAAAAATAATTTATAAAATTATGAATAGCTGACCACCTATCTACTTTTATACTCATAGGATCTATACTATATTGCCCTAATATCCATAAAAATAAAAATATACAAACAAAAAATAATAAACATAAACTATTAACATTTTTTATTCGTTGGCATATCTTCAAAGTTATATATACAATAAAAAAGTAACTTATGATAACAATAAAAAGAATAGGAATGTTAGTTACTCGTGAGCCATATTTTATAATGAATAGTAAATTAATCAAAAAATAAAGAATAAAGAGAATATTTTTCTCTAACATAACAGTTTGAAGTTTACTATATATATATTTCATAAACTAATAAATAAATGAGTTGAAATTATTTTAGGGCGGTTCTATAAATTACCACCGTAAAGTTTTTTTATGCCAGTCTATTTACGTTTTATCATCTTGTGGACTCTTTTTGGTTCAATTTGCTTGTTCGTTCAGGAGTATAGCTCGCTATACTCCTTCGCTTACAAACAAATTGACCTCAAAAATAGTCTCACAATCTGTCAAAGCTAATCTATAGAACCGCCCTTTATACAAATATAAATATATTTATCTAAGTATATATATTTTTTAGGAATATTTTTTTTGAAGAAACTAATAAAAATATATCTATTATCATTCTTTACATAGGGCGGTTCTATAATTTGATAGGTAGGTATCCTTATAAAATGGAGTGGCTCACTTAAAAGTAATCTCATTAATGTTAGCAGTTGCAACATAATACCTACTATTTCTTAAAAAAAATTCAATAAATAGAAGTGTATGTCCAATATTATTCTTCTTCTTCTTTTCAACACTCTATTTATATATTTACTCTTTTTAAAATTTAAAAGAGATAAAACAATAGAGGGATGATATAGTGTGGATATGTTGATAAATTTTTATCTAAATATTTCTCTATTTAGTTATTAAATTTATGTTTTCTATTATACACCTATTGGAATAATATCTTTTTGTTGTGTATCTGTTACTTATAATAGTTATCAACAAAGAGCGAGTTATACGGGTATTGTTAATAAGTTGATATTTTTTTTCGTTGAAAAACTGTGGATATTATAGGTAAATAGCTGTGATAACTATGTGGATATCTACTTCTTGTTTGGTTAATTTAAGGTAGTGTTAGTAAATTGTGAGTTATACAGAGGTTATAAACATAGTTATCTACACTTTTTGTTGATAAATAAATAAGTGGGAGTGTAGTTTTTCAAAATTACCTAACCACAGATAAAAAATGCAACCTAATGTTTAGTGTGATTATGTTTTATCTGTGTTAAAAATATGTACAAGTTTTTTTTTAGATGTTATGGTTGGTTCTATAAATTAGCCTTGTTAGATTTTTTAATTTATTTTTGAATCGAAAAAAGTGTAGACCGAATACAATTAAGTTTATCTGATTTGTAGCCTATTTTCTATAAAAAGAAGCCAAAAGGAAACAAAACGTATTTCGTAAAATTTACTAACTATATATGGTGATAATTTATAGAACCTGCCTTATTATATAAAATCAATTCCTTTTTTTATCTGAGCTTTGTTTACATATTTTCTAACTAATGCGGATGAATCTTCTTTTTTACAAATAAGCAGTACGTTACCATGTTCGGCAATGATATATCCATCGAGTCCGTTAATGATGCCAAGTTTACCTTTAGGAAGTTTAATTACATTATTATGACTTTCTTCTAAAATAACATCACTATCTATTACTACATTATCATTTTCACTTTTCTGCATAGCCTCGTAAATGCTATGCCATGTACCAATATCTGCCCAACCAAAGCTACATTTCATTACGTATACGTGTTCTGATTTTTCTAGTACACCGTAATCAACTGATAGATTAGGATAGAGAGGATAGTTGTCATTAATAAATTGATTTT
This sequence comes from uncultured Prevotella sp., assembly GCA_946999045.1. Classification (GTDB taxonomy): domain Bacteria; phylum Bacteroidota; class Bacteroidia; order Bacteroidales; family Bacteroidaceae; genus Prevotella. The sequence continues at coordinate 56,840 of CAMQBR010000001.1, read as the reverse complement.
CTTCTTCAATAGTCCAATGAGGGTTCATTGTATCAAGGTTACCCAATACAAACGGCAAAAACTTATTAATACAATGTGATAAAAATGCAATGTTTGATATAAACATACCTGTGTTCCAATAAAATTCTCCACTTTTAACAAACATGGTGGCAAAATATCTTTCTGGTTTTTCGGTAAATGATTGTACGCTATACAAATCATTACCTAAAGGTTCACCTAATTGTATATATCCATATCCAGGTTCGGGGCGGGTAGGTTTTATACCTAAGGTAAGCAATCCTTCTTTTTGTTTAACAAATCTAAATCCTTTCTGAATATCTTTTATAAATGCCTCTTCATTAAAAATAATTTGATCGGACGGTGCTACTAATAAATTGGCATTGGCATTAAATTTTAATATGCGATGTGCAGCCCATGCTACACTTGGAGCTGTGTTTCGGTGTATAGGTTCGGCTAATATGCTATCTTCTGAAACCGATGGTAATTGCTCTTTCACCCATTTTAAGTATGTTTTATTAGTACTTATGAGAATATTTTCTTTAGGAACTACCTTTAACATTCTTTTGTATGTTTGTTGAAGTAAGGTTTGTTTAGTTCCAAAGAAGTCGATAAATTGTTTTGGTTTTTCCTCTCTGCTGCAGGGCCACAAACGTTTACCCTTTCCACCTGCAAGTATAATGCAATAGTTGTTTTCTACCATGATAATAATATGAATGGTTAATATAAGAACGAAGATATATATTAAAAACTATATTTCCAATTATTTTATAATAAATTATACCATTTTTAATTTATAATGGGCGGTTTTATAAATTACCACCGTAAAGTTTTTATGTCAGTCTTTTTACGTTTTGTCATCTTGTGGGCTCTTTTTGAGGTCAATTTGTCAAAGCTAATTGATAGAAACACCCTAATTACAATTGGATAGTTAACCACAGATTATGCTATGATAGTCATAATAAAGAGTAATTTTTGAAATCAAACAAAATTAATTATCTTTGCAAAATAATATTATCATCCTATTATTGCTTATTTTAGCATAGATGTTTGGTAGATGAGAACTTGATATTACAAGATGAAACAATTTATACAAATATTGCGAAGGTTTGTAGGTCCATACAAGCGTTATGTGTTCCTATCCGTTTTGTTCAATATACTTACAGCTATATTGAATATCTTTTCGTTTGCGGCTATTATTCCTATCCTTAACATATTGTTTAAGATTACTAAACAACAAGTTACAACGTTAATGGCATGGCCCAACAATCTGAAAGACGTGCCCACTGTATTGATAAATAATGCCAATTATTATGTACAACAACTCATAACCGATTATGGTACAACTACGGCTTTACTGCTTATAGGGTTGTTTTTGTTGTTTATGACCTTTCTTAAAACAGTTTCTTTTTTTCTTTCTTCGGCATCGGTTATGCCTATCCGTACGGGTATTGTATGTGATATTCGCAATAAACTATATAGTAAGGTAATATATTTGTCGCTTGGATTCTTCTCTGAAGAACGCAAAGGTGATATTATTGCTCGTATGAGTGGTGATGTACAAGAGATAGAAAACTCTATCATGTCATCAATAGATATGATGTTTAAAAATCCTATCCTCATCATTACCTATTTTATTACCTTGTTAATTATCTCATGGGAGTTGACTATTTTTACCATTCTGTTTGTTCCCATCTTTGGTTGGTTGATGGGATTAGTAGGCAGAAAGCTCAAGCAAAATAGTGTAAAAGCACAAAGTTTGTGGAGCGATACCATGAGTCAAGTAGAAGAAACTTTAGGAGGTTTGCGTATTATCAAGGCGTTTTGTGCTGAAAGTAAAATGATAAAACGATTTTATAAGGTTAACAATCTATATAGAAAAACAGTGCTGGAGGTAACTATACGCCAGCAACTTGCACATCCTATGAGCGAATTTTTAGGTACTTTCATAATAGTTATTGTGCTATGGGTAGGTGGTATTTTGGTTCTTAATCAGCAGGTTTTAAGTGGTTCTACTTTTATTTATTATCTTGTAATGCTATATAGTATAATTAATCCACTAAAAGAAGTATCTAAAGCGGGGTATGCTATTATGAAAGGTTTGGCTTCTATTGAGCGTATTGATAAGATATTAAATACTAATATAAATATTAAGGAGGTAGAAAAACCTATACAGATACCAGAATTTAAAAATGAAATAGAGTTTCGCAATGTATCATTTAAGTATAACGATCAGTGGGTATTGCGCCACATTAACCTCGTTATACCTAAAGGAAAGACTGTTGCTTTGGTAGGACAGAGTGGTAGTGGAAAATCTACATTGGTAGATTTGATACCTCGTTACTATGATGTTCAAGAGGGTGAAGTATTTATTGATGGTATCAATGTGCGCAACTTAGGTATTCATAGTTTGCGACAATTAATAGGAAACGTTAATCAAGAGGCTATTCTTTTTAACGATACCTTCTATAACAATATAACTTTTGGGGTAGATTATGCCACTAAAGAGGATGTAGAACGTGCAGCTCGCATTGCCAATGCTTATGATTTTATTATGGAATCTGAGCATCAGTTTGATACAAATATTGGAGATAGAGGTAACAAATTAAGTGGTGGACAGCGTCAGCGTATATCTATTGCACGTGCTATTCTTAAAAATCCACCTATTTTAATATTAGATGAGGCTACCAGTGCGCTTGATACTGAAAGCGAACGATTAGTACAAAATGCCTTAGAAAGATTGATGAGTACTCGTACTACGGTGGCTATTGCACACCGATTGTCTACCATAAAATATGCTGATGAGATATGTGTATTGCACGAGGGACGTATTGTGGAGCGAGGTACACACGATGAACTCATTAAAAAAAGTGGATATTACAAGAAACTACACGATATGCAGGAAACTTGAAATGATAAAAGGTTAAGATGTGAAAGGTATAAATATATGAAGATAGAAAAAGATATGGATAATGAAAAATATAAAGAACTGAAACAGATGCTTTCTCCCTTTGTGGCTATGATAATCAATTTGTTCATGGTATTTGTAGTGTATTTTATTGCACGAACAGAATTTTTGTTGGAGAATTTTAGTTATTTCTCAGAACATCTTACGTGGTCTAATTTTGCCACAATGTATTGGGGTGGATACATATTTGACAGATCTGCTATTGCTTATACTAATATGTTATACATTGTAGCTATGCTCTTTCCCTTGTGGATAAAAGAGCACAAAGGCTATCATCTGTTTTGTAAATGGTTGTTTGTAGTAGTTAATGCATTGGCTTTTATTATCAATTTATGCGATTCGGTATATTTTCCTTATACCCTTCGCCGTACTACAACCAGTGTATTTAGAGAATTTAGTAATGAAACTAACTTGACCGATGTTATTTGGGGCGAACTCTTAGTACATTGGTATTTGCTGTTGTTGGCTATTTTTGTTATCTTTTTAATGTGGAAGCTCTATGTAATGCCTCGTACTCATTATACAAAATATATTACTATAAAGAGTAAATTAAGCTTTGTAGGGGTGCAACTGTTATTATTATTGCTTACTACACCTTTAATAATAGGTGCATGCAGAGGCGGCTTGGGTACAGGTATTCGACCTATTACGGTGAATAATGCCAATCAATATGTTGAGCGACCTACCGAATGTGCCTTGGTATTAAATACCCCTTTTGCTCTTTTGCGAACCATTGGTAAAGATGTATTTACAATTCCAACCTATTTCTCTAATCTAAAGGAAGCCGAAAAGTTTTTCTCACCAGTTCATTGTCTGCAACCTACACATCCATTTCGTAAAAAAAATGTAGTAGTTCTTATTGTTGAAAGTTTTGGACGAGAGTACATTGGTGCTTTTAATAAAGATTTAGACGGTGGCAAATACAAAGGATATACACCTAATGTAGATAAACTTATAGCTAAAAGTAGAGTTTATCAATATTCTTTTTGCAATGGCAGAAAGAGCATTGATGGTATGCCATCTGTATTGTGTGGCATCCCTATGTTTATATCTCCCTTTGTTTTAACACCAGCTTCCATGAACAATTATACAGGAATGGCTGGTATTTTAGAAAAAGAAGGGTATGAAACAGCTTTCTTCCATGGTGCTAACAGGGGAAGTATGGGATTTTTAGCTTTTGCCAATAAAACTGGTTTTCAGCACTATTACGGCAGGCAAGATTATGATGAGGACAAACGTTTTGGTGGTGATGCCGACTTTGATGGGCATTGGGGTATATGGGATGAGCCGTTTTTACAGTACTGGGCAACTAAGATAGGTGAAATGAAGCAACCTTTTATGACGGCTTGTTTTACGGTTACCAGTCATACGCCTTATGTCATTCCAGATAAATATAAAAAGGTTTTTCCTGAAGAGGGTATCGTTATGCACAAATGTATACGCTATACCGATATGGCTATTGGTAAGTTCTTTGAAACTGCTAAAAAGCAACCATGGTACAAAAATACTATTTTTGTGATGACAAGCGACCATACCAATATGAGTGATCACCAACAATACCAAACAGATATTGGCGGTTTTTGTTCGCCTATCATTATCTTCGACCCTTCAGGTGAAGTGTCTCCAGGTATGCAACTGGGCATAGCTCAGCAAATAGATATATTACCTACCGTACTTAGCATATTGGGGTATAACAAACCCTTTATCTCTTATGGTTGCGACCTGATGACTACTCCAATGGGTGAGACGTACGCTGTGAATTATCTTAATGGTATTTACCAATATTGTAAGTACGGTTATGTATTACAATTTGATGGCAAAAAAACTAAGGCTATTTATCGTTTAGATGATAAACTGATGAAACACAACCTTTTAGGAAAAGTAAAACAGCAAGTAAAAATGGAACGTGAGCTGAAAGCTATTATTTACCAATATATGTACAGAATAGTAAATAATAAGATGTTGCCATGAGGTATGATGAGAGTTATAGGGAGTTAACTGACATAGTTTTTTATGTGGGGAGAACAGATATTGCAGTCTGCAGTTTTTGTCTGCCGAAACACTCACAACTAAAACCTTAAATGCTTGCAAGATAAAGGCTAATTTGCTAACTTTGTGCCGAATGCATTTATTATTTTAATGAAAAAGTTATTACAGAAAATAGGATATATATTAGTATATACCATTTGGTATTTACTATCATTACTACCTTTATGGGTGTTATACCGTTTATCCGATATACTCTATTTGCTTTTAGTATACTTTATAAAATATCGTCATATTATTATTATTAAGAACTTATCAACCAGTTTTCCAAAGAAAAGCAATAAGGAAATTAGGGAAATAGAGAAAGAGTTTTACCATTGGTTTTGCGATTATATTGTAGAAACTATAAAGCTCATGAATATGTCTGAAGTGCAATTTAAAAAGAGAATGCGATTTGTGGGTATCGAAAAAATAAATGAAGTATTGAGTTGTGGACAGTCGTGTGCTATCTATTTAGGTCATTATTGCAACTGGGAGTGGGTATCCTCGTTGCCTTATTGGCTCACACCGTCTACCCAATGCTGTCAGCTATATCATCCATTAGAAAATCAATATTTTGATAAGTTGTTTAAGGATGTACGAGAACTCAATAATTCTTTATGTATACCCATGCAAGAATCCATAAGAAAGATATTGCGTTTCAGACAGCAAAGCAAAACCGTAGTAGTAGGATATATTGCCGATCAAGTTCCTTTGTGGCACAATATTCACCATTGGGTTAACTTCTTAAATCATGATACCCCTGTACTTACAGGTGCCGAGCGTATTGTAAAGAAAACCGATGAGGCTTGTTTTTATGGGGATATGCATCGCATAAAGCGAGGATATTATAAATGTGAGTTAAAACTTATAACCCTTCAACCAAAAAAATGTAGTGAATGGGAAATTACAGACCAATATTTTAAGTTGTTAGAAGCAACCATTCATCGTGATCCTGCCTTATGGTTATGGAGTCATAATCGCTGGAAACGTACAAGAGAAGAGTTTAATTTAAGATTTTCAGAGCAAATCAAAAGCATGGAAACAAATAAAAAGATAAAACAAAAATAGCCTGTTTATAAATGGAAAATACCAAAAGTATAACTACTATTGGCTTTGATGCAAAGCGCATTGTTAGTAACAATACGGGATTGGGAAATTATGGTAGAACGCTTGTAAATGCGCTATCAGAAGTAAATGCGCATCTTAAACTACAACTATATGCACCTGATAAGGGTAATGATGCACTGAGACAGCAGATAAGAGAGGCTGAGAATATAGATTTTTGTTATCCACAAGGCTTTCGATTTAGGTGGCAAAAAGATTATTGGAGACATCGAGGTATTGTAAAACAACTGCTGTACGATGGGGTAGAAGTGTATCATGGACTATCGGGAGAATTACCTGTTGGCATCAACGAAAGTGGAATAAAAAGTGTTGTTACCATACACGATCTTATCTTTCTTCGTCATCCCGAATATTATCATTGTATAGATGCTTGGTTATATAAGCATAAATTCCTGTCTACTTGCAAAGAAGCCGATTGCATAATTGCTATTAGTGAGTGTACCAAACAAGATATATTGGAATATTCTAATTATCCAGAAGAAAAAATAAAAGTAATTTATCAATCATGTGGAACGAACTTTAAGCGGCTTGTTAGCAATGAAGAAAAGCAGAGAGTAGATGCTATTTATCATTTGCCAAAACGTTATATATTGTACGTTGGTTCAATAGAAGAGCGTAAAAACTTACTATTAGCCGTTAAAGCATTGCAACAATTACCTTCAGATATAGAACTTGTTGCAGTAGGTCGAGCTACTCCTTATCTAAATAAAATAGAAAAATATGCCAAAGCATATGCCCTGAAAAGTCGTATACATATTTTTCATGGTGTGAGTAATGCTGAATTACCAGCCATTTATCAGCAAGCCGAATGCTTTGTTTATCCCTCTCGCTATGAAGGTTTTGGTATTCCTATCATTGAAGCCATACAGAGTGGTTTACCCATAGTGGCTTGCACAGGTTCTTGTTTAGAAGAAGCAGGCGGTCCTGATAGTCTGTATGTTCATCCAGATGATGTACAAGCTATGGCACAAGCCATTATATCTATATTGAAAGGCAATGACAATAGGGCTGAAAAGATAGAACGTAGCAAACTATATGTACAACGTTTTGAAAACTTAAATGTTGCAGAACAGGTGGAAGAGGTGTACAATCAATTATTGCAACAAGGTAGATAATATGCATTTGCTGCTATGAAATCAAGAAAAAAGTAAATGGAGAAGACACAAATAAAAGTATCAATATTGGTCTCTACCTATAATTGGAAAGAGGCATTAGCATTATGTTTGCGTAGTATTTTTGCCCAAACAGTGCTACCTTATGAGATAGCTATTGCGGATGATGGCTCAAAAAATGACACACGAGAACTGATAGAAAAACTAAAAAAAGAAAGTACTGTACCCATCAAACATGTGTGGCATGAGGACAAAGGTTTTCGTAAAACTATCATTCTTAATAAAGCCATTACGGAAATGGAGGGCGATTATATCATTGAAATAGATGGTGATGTAGTGCTATCTCCTTATTTTATTAGTGATCATTTAGATATTTGTCAACCAAATTGTTTTGTGTGTGGATCAAGAGTTTTATTGTCTAAGAAAACTACAGAAAAAATATTAAAGACTCAAAAATTCAAAATATTTTTGTGGGATTTATCTCTGGGACATATTTTTAATAAATATCGTTGTCATTATCTTCGTCAATTTTTAGCCGATAGGTATGATCGAGATATAGCTCATGCTCGTGGATGCAATATGGCTTATTGGAGAAAGGATCTTATAAAGGTAAATGGTTTCAATGAAGACTTTATAGAGTGGGGATACGAAGATAGCGAATTAGCTTACAGATTGCATTTTGCTGGTGTGCACAAACGTAGTCTGAAATTTGGTGGAGTAGAATACCATTTGTTACATTCAGTAGCATCTCGTGAGAATGCAAAAAGCAATTACAAAGAATTAGAACGTACACAGAGAGAAAAAAAATCATGGTGTACCAATGGATTAGATAAATATCAATACGAGTGAAAAACTTTCTGTATCAAATAAAATACTTTTTAAAAAGTGATAAGAACGCTAAATGGTCGTATTATCTTGTGTCATACATACAAATAAATATACCACATTTTATATTAAAGTGGTTGTGGCAGAGAGATAAACGAGCTTTTACCAAGCGAAAGGATAAAGCATATATTAAAGAAAGGGTAAATTATTATAATAGATTATCTAATAAAACAGATATAGATGATACAGCATTTAACATCCAGTCTACCATGCTTTGTGAGCAACGTATTATGCACCCAAAGGTATATTATCTTGATTCTTATCGCTATGCCAAAGCCTTTCCGCTATGTAACAAATGGATAGTAGAGGCTGGAGATGTAATCACTATCCCCACTTTACCAACAATAGTAAAGAGCCGTCCCATTGCTGGAGATAATCAAAATTCTGTGATAATGAAATTAGATCGTGTGCGCCATTTTATTTTTACGCATGACAAAAAAAAATTTCGAGATAAAAAGAATATGGTTATTTTTAGGGGAGAGATAGGACAAAAAGCAGGAAATAACCTTAAATTAAATCGCTTATACTTTATGCAAAAGTATTTTCAGCATCCTTTAGTGGATGCTGGAGTAGTGGATAAGCAGTTTACTGAGTGGTATACAACAAAGTTAAGCATTCGCCAGCATTTAGATTATAAGTTTATTATGGCGTTAGAAGGTAATGATGTTGCCAGTAATTTGAAGTGGATTATGTCGTCCAATTCGGTTGCAGTGATGCCACCTCCTACCTATGAAACATGGTTTATGGAGGGTAAACTTATTCCTAATTACCATTATATTGCTATTAAGCCCAACTTTTCCGATTTGTCTCAACAGCTACATTATTACATAGAACATCCCAAAGATGCCGAAGCTATTATAGAACATGCCCATCAATTTGTAGCACAATTTATGAATCAGCGTCGTGAACGCCTTATATCTCTGTTAGTCTTAGAGAAGTATTTTAAGATAACTAACAAGTAATTATAGGGTATATTTACCTTATTCTTATGGTTTTATTGGGTATCGTTTGGATGCACATATTCTTATTCTCTTTGCATTATATTTTGAATTAAAAATGCTAAAAGTAGGATTATATTCCTTGGTACGTATTTCCATAAGGTCAAGAATGCTGTGTATCATATCATCTGTCATAAACGGACGATGAACCGATTGTTTGATACGAGTTACCAATTTTGGATAACTTTGTTGGAATTTTGGAGACATATACACCACCATTGGTATCTCCACTTTGTTGTTATTAATATCAATATCACCGTGGTCTGCCACTTTTTTATTTATTTCCATTACATCTTCTCCATGATCTGAAGTGTAAATAACCAATGCGTTTTTATCCTTAAATTGATTGATAATAGCGTTAACAATACTGTCGTTGTATCGTACAGCTGTATCATAGTAAGCCTTTGTCTGTTTTATTTTTTCGTTATCGCCCTGTTCAACATTTGCACTAAAAGCCTTAAACGTTTTAGGATAACGCTTTTTGTATTCTTGATGTGTCCCCATAAGGTGCAATACAATAAAGTTCTTTGCCTTGGGATGCTTTAAGGTTTGGGATAATAAAGGCAATAAACATTCATCATATTTTGCTTCAATATAACTGTCAGACTCCCTTATTGTTGAGAATGAAAATGATTTACAACGCTCGGCATAGAACCTTCCATTATTGCCATAGATGCCAGAATACTCTTGGTTGGAGAGCCAAGTAGTGTAATATCCTGCGATGTTGAGTATACTAAACAGGTCAGTATACTCGTACCAATTACCTTTGGCACCTTGTCTGTAAAAGGTAAAGAGCTTGCCAAGCACCTCCATTGTTTGACCATTAGGACTAATAACATCTGTAAACTTTACCAAATTACCCGACTTTTCGAGTGCACATAAATAAGGTGTGGTGTTAAGATGATAGCCATAAAGACTTGTATGATGACGAGATGTAGATTCGCCCACAATATATACAACGTATGGTATAGTGCTTTTATTCTCTAATAATTGAGGATGTTTGTTACCATATTTTTCTATATTTTTTAGCTTCTTCATGTTATTTATCGCATCACACGTATAAGTAACGGCAGAAACCAGTGAACAACAATTATGTAATAGTCTGTATTCTGTATTATCTTTGCCCTTTATTATATCTTTTATTATATTGACCATGGTAAAAATACATGCAAAAATAAGTAGTACACTGGTAAATAATATAACAGAACGCTTGCGCTGTAATTTAAGAATACCTAAAAAACAAGCTAATAAAACAAACCCTACAACCAGTATACTTATATAAAGTCGGAAGTTGAGCAAATGTGCCTGTAAGTATTCAGTAGCCTCATGATGGTTGGTAGCCAATAGTATTTCAAAGATAGCTCCATCGGGTAAACCGTGGTAGAAATAAAGAAAATATAGCGAAACAAGCAGTAATAAAAACGATAAGAAGGCAATAATACGTTGCACAGTGAGCCTTATCTTCTCATTAGATATCAGTTTGATAATACATGTTAGACATACCATAAAAAAGCACATATACATAAAATGGTGTATGCCTTTACCAAATGAGAAAATTACATATAAGTACGGAACATTAACTAACAACATAAAAGCGATGAAAAGAAAATGTTGTTGGGTAAAATTCACAATAGCATACCATACCTTTTGTTTCCAGTTTGGTGAAACAACATCCTTATTTTCTAAATACATTAAATGTAGATTTTTTTTTGTTGATTGTGCAAAGTTATATATTTTTTACATAACTTATCGCACTTGTGCAATTATTTTCCTAATTTTGTGGCACTTATAAATGATGAAGATAATAGAGTATGATAAATCAAATACAAACCAAGTGTACTATTTTTTTTAGTAAACCATTCTTTCGTGATAAACGAACCTTGTTAGGATTGTGGACTCTTTTACCCATTATTGCCACACTATTAAAGTTGCACCGTAATAACAATTACTTGATTTTTCGTGGCGTTTTTTGGCATACCGTTAACCAAACATCTTTATATGGAGCCTATCCTAATGAGTATTTTGATGTTAACCATTACGGACCAGTATTCTCCTTGGTTGTTGCTCCCTTTGCTGTGATGCCCATATGGTTAGGTATGTTGTTTTGGAATGTGGCACTATCGCTGATATTGTACGTAGCAGTAAGCAAGTCGAAACTATCTTGTAGGCAGCAAATATTTATCTATTGGTTTTGTGCAGAGACCCTTCTAACGTCGCTGTTTATGCAACAATTCAATATAGCCATTGCCGCTTTTGTTATAGCTTCGTATTTCTTAATAGATAAAGAATGTGACTTTTGGGCAGCTTTCCTTATCATATTAGGAACATTTGTCAAACTATATGGTGTAGTAGGTTTAGCCTTTTTCTTCTTTTCTAAACACAAAGGGCGATTTTTTTTATCACTATTGTTCTGGTCAGTTGTATTGTTTACCGCTCCTATGATTATCAGCAGTGCCGATTATGTAATAGGACAATACCACGAATGGTATGTTACGTTGTTAGAAAAAAATCAGGAAAACATTGAGTCGGTGATGCAAAATGTGTCAGCTTTAGGTATGGTAAGACATATTACAGGTAATTTTTCTTATTCCGACTTATGGCTCATAGTACCAGCCTTGATATTGTTCTTTATTCCTTACTTACGTATTTCTCAATACAAAAATACTTTATTCCGCCAAAACATTCTTGCATCAGTGCTGCTGTTTGTAGTACTTTTCAGTACAGGCAGTGAGAGTAGTTCATATATTATAGGCATTAGTGGTACGTGTATTTGGTACTTTTCTGCTTCATGGCAGCGCAATAAGTGGGATGTAGCACTTATGGTATTGGTATTATTAATATCAGGTTTTGGTTCTTCCGACCTCTATCCGTCATGTATTCGTAAGGGACTTATTCAGGCATACGCCCTCAAAGCTCTGCCTTGTACATTGGTTTGGCTCAAACTATGTTATGAGATGATGGTAAAAGATTATCATACATTGAGTCTTAAACTTTATAATTAGTCATTTTACTGATAGAAATAACAACTCGTCAATTTGCAAACTTATAAAGCTCACAAGCTTATACATATATATTTTTTGAAAATGTTGTTATATTGTTATTTTATTATAAGATAGTTATGATATTATATACCAATATACGTAACCTATTAACAATAAAAACTCTTATCATCTGTTTTTCTTATGTAAATACACAAAATGCAGCATTAAAAAGTTAATAGGAACAGCTATAATCATCACCAATATGGGCGACAACCACTTGCTAATGTCTAACCAAAGTAATAAGTTGAGTAAGCCTATCTCCATTAAATAATTAATAATATGACTCCCCACAAAGCCAGCTGCATTGAGCTTTGTGGGCTTTTTATTGAATGTAAAATACGTAGTAAGCACATAATTACATACCAATCCTACAATATAGCCTATCGTATAAGCTATATTGGCATTGCTCATGAGTACACACATACAATAAATGCCATAGTGAATGAGCGAACAAACCGTTCCCACTATACCAAAACGTACAATTCGCCATATATCTGCTTGCACGGAAGGATGGGATTGCCAGTACAATTTAATTTTTTTGATCATCATCGCCAATAATTTCGGTGATATGATAAAGCGGTCTATTCTTTACCTCTGTGTAAATTTTTCCCACATAAATACCTACAATGCCAATAGATAAAAGGATAAATCCTCCTACCAGCCAAATACTCATCATGATAGAAGCCCAACCAGGATAAGCTGTTCCTATAACCAAGGCATGGACAACATAAATACCTATACAGATACTGAGAAAAATAAAGAATAAACCTAAATACACAATCATATATATAGGATGAACCGTAAACGAGGTAATGCCGTTGAGTGCAAGGTTGAGCATTTTGCGCAATGTGTACTTAGACGAACCAGCCTGTCTATCACTAATTTCTTCATTAACCGTTGCCGATGGCAAGCCCAACATTGGTATTAGTCCTCTTAGATATAAGTTGCATTCATGGTACGTAGACAAGATATTAAGTGCCTTCCTACTCATCAGTCTGAAATCTGCATGATTAAATACACTCTTTACACCCAATTTTTCTTGTAATCGGTAAAAAGCAACAGCCGACATACGCTTCAACAGCGGATCAGCTTGTCGTGAAATCTTTACCCCATACACCACCTCACAATGATTATTAGTATACTCATCTACCATTTTAGGGATAGCTTTTAAGTCATCTTGTAAGTCAGCGTCAATCGTAACCACAGCATCTGCCCAAGTGCGAGCCGTCATCATACCAGCCATAATAGCGTTTTGGTGTCCTACGTTGCTTGACAAATTGATACCTCGTACAAACTTATTGGTCTTTTGCAACTTGCAAATGAGTTCCCAAGTATGGTCTTTGCTTCCATCGTTAACAAAAACTATTACGCTCTTTTCACTAATACGGCCTTGAGCTATCATAGTGTTAAAAAGGTTAGTAAGCCTATTAACCGATGTCTCTAACACATCTTCCTCGTTGTAACAAGGCGATACTGTAGCTAATGTTATCATGCTTTTCCTCGCTTTCTGTCTACAAATTCAGAGAAAGTAATAAATTTCTCACCCCTTTGCTTGAGCATTTTTATCAAGTTATCTAATCGCTGAATCATTTTATCTCCACTGTTTTTTCGGATAATGTATGGCATTTTGTACTCACGATGCGCATTTAGTTCGTAAAATTCCCAAGGATGAAAATAAGTAACAAAGTAACCATCGTGGCGCAATACCCACCGAGTCATACTATGATACAGAGCCTGCGGCAAGTTATGCAACGACAACCAGAAAAGCGGAAACCTAATCCAAGGGGTAACAGATGCTGGTATTTGCATTACCTTACCACGCATAAACCATATTCGTGGCATAGTAAGATGAATATATCTACCAGGTATACAAGCTGGATTCAGCGATGAATTATACGTATATCCAGCCTTCTCTATATCTGTATCCGATACAGAAAACATACGTGGTTGCCTATATCCGTTCACCTTTTTGCCTATTGTCGCTTCTATAATGCGCTTAGATTCATATATATCTGTAGCCTTAGGCTTCCAGTGATCTACCCCATGACACGCCACCTCATGCCCCTCTTGCATAATACGCTCAATGGTTTTGGGGGAGTGTTTGGCAAAGTTGCCTGTGCAAAAGAAAGTAGCTTGTACCTTATTTTGCTTCAAACAGTCTAATATCTTGTTAGTACCTTCAACCGAAATACGTATTCCCTCTTCTAAAGAGATGTCTACTCCATGCTCTTTAGGAACATCAAATTCTTCTGTATCAAAACTTAATAATATCATAAAATATATTTTAGGCAAAGGTACAAAATAATTTGATTTATTCGTAGAATTTTAAGTTGGTATGATTATTAATGAGCGGACGCACGAGCCGTGCGTCCTTACAACCTATGAAAAGCAAGTGATATAGTAAGGGAGCTAACCATAAAGCTCTAAGTTCAACATAAAAGTTATAGAACTGCCCTTAACTCAAAAATATTCCCTAAGATAATAAGGACAGGTATCTATAACGGATCTACATCGTAATACACCTGTAGTGAGGCATAACGCTTATCCTGCAACAGCTGTTGCTGGATGGTACGGAGATATTGTCGAACAGCCTGAAAGTTGATACCATTCTCCAATTTAATAACAATTTTACGAATATATAAATTCTTGATACGAGCAATGGTAGGCTTGTCAGGACCTAACACGCGCTCTTTTAATCCCTGACGCAATCTACTACCCAATTCTACCGATGCAGTTTCAACTACATTTTCGTAGCGATGACGTAAAAAAACATAAATCAAATGATAAAAAGGAGGATAAGAAAAAGCCTTACGCTCATCTAACAAAGATGTAAAGAAGCCTTGATAATCGTTGTTTACTACTTGTTGTATAATCGGCAAATCCTTATTCTTTGTTTGCAAAAATACGGTACCACGTTTGCCTTTTCGTCCTGCTCTGCCACTTACCTGCTCCATCATCATAAACGCATGTTCGTAAGAACGAAAGTCGGGATAATTTAACATTGAGTCTGCATTAAGTATTCCCACAACGCTCACGCAGTCAAAATCTAATCCTTTACTAACCATTTGTGTACCAATTAGTAAGTTAGTTCTTCCACACGAAAAATCATCTATCAATCGTTCGTACGCATTTCGGGTACGAGTAGTATCTAAATCCATACGTGCTACTCTGGCTTGTGGAAACAATTGGTTAACATATTGCTCTACCTTCTCAGTTCCATATCCACGTCCCCGCAAGTCGGTTTCCCCACAAGCCGGACACACTGTTGGTATTTGATACGTGTATCCGCAATAGTGGCACGTCAGTAAATTCATGGTTTTGTGCATGGTAAGCGATACATCACAATGGGTACACTTAGGAACCCAACCACAAGTGTGGCACTCTATCATAGGTGCAAAGCCACGTCGGTTTTGAAACAAAATAACCTGTTGGTTGTTATTGAGTGCCTCATTGATAGCCTTTATCAGTATAGGCGAGAAAGGCCCCGTCATCATCTTGCGGTGTTGCAGGTCTTTTATGTCAACAATATTTATCTTTGGCAACTCAATACCCTTGTATCTCGTAGATAATGTTACCAACCCATACTTACCCTGTCTCGCATTGTAGTAACTTTCCATGGAGGGAGTAGCTGTTCCCAACAATGCTTTTGCCCCATACATCTGTGCCAGCATAATGGCAACCGAGCGAGCATGATAACGTGGTGAGGGGTCTTGTTGTTTAAAAGAGGTTTCGTGTTCCTCGTCAATCACAACCAAACCGAGTCGTTGAAAGGGTAAGAACACGGCACTTCGCACACCTAATATCACCTCGTAAGGGTTGGTGGATAACTGTTTTTTCCATATTTCCACCCGTTCGGCATCGCTGTATTTAGAGTGATAAATGCCTAATTTGTTGCCAAACACATGCCGTAACCTGCTGGTTATTTGAACCGTTAATGCAATTTCTGGCAACAAATAAAGCACCTGTTTCTTATCTTCTAGTGCCTTTTTTATAAGATGTATATAGATTTCTGTTTTGCCACAGGATGTAACTCCGTGTAACAAAACAACATTCTTTTTCAGAAACTGAAATACAATTTGGTTGTAGGCTTCTTGTTGTGCATCGTTTAGTTGTTTTACTCTTTCAATATGTTCTTCGCCCATATTGTTGAGGCGTCCCACTTCTCGTTCGTAGGTATGCAATATTTTTCGCTCTATTAATCGTTTTACAGTGGCATAGGTACAATGCGAAACGTTCATCAACTCCTCTCGGGTAATATCCACAATAGGCTCAGTTAATTGGTCACCACGAATGGTTTCCCAATGAGATATGTGCAAGAAGTTCATTAAAACCTCTTGCTGATTGGGAGCACGCTTCAGTAAATTGAGTGCTAAGTGTAATGCCTGTTCGTTTTTATATGGCTCACACAGGTCAATATACGTTTCGGTTCGTGGTTTATAGTTTTCTTCAACCTTGAGTCCAGCAGGCAATGCTGCATTATAAACATCACCGATGAATGCCAAGTAATAAGATGATATCCATTGCCACAGCTTATATTGTTGTTGTATGAGCATAGGGGTATTGTCAATAACAGCAATAATATCTTTTACCTTAAAGGCTGGTGTGTCGTTGTGTATACAAACTACAATGGCAGTATGTACCTTAGATGTACCGAACGTTACAGCAACACGTACTCCAAACTGTACCTTATCTATTAAGTTGTCTGGTACAGAATAAGTAAATGTACCCTCTAATGGCAATGGTACGACAACATCTACATAATTCATAATTTTGAAAGACGCCAAGGAATTAATATGAGTAAATAAGTAGTTTATAGGAGTTATCAGACAAATACCTGTTAGCTCAGTGAACATAACTCTTGTTTATTGTTATAAGTTACCCCCATTTTTTTCCAAAGGGAGGGGCTGAAATAACTACAAGTTATGAAAGAACGATATAGCATAGTGTAGGGGGCTTATTACTTAAATATTGGTGATAATTCTTCATTCAATAAACTAATACCCCTGTAAGGGGCGAAAGAGTATAGGTAGGTTCTATAAATTAACTTTTTTAGATTTTTTTGATTTATTTTTGAGCTATAAAAGGCTCATATAGCCCTTTGCATCTTGCTCAATGTTAGCAACTCTTTGGGTATGCTGGCTCTTATACGATCTACTAATAACTGGCGAAGCCGATGACGGATAAAATCCTTTTGTGTTATCATTACAATTTCGCGAGTAGGAACAGGAATGGCAAATGGCTTTACAAGTTTTTTTTGACTGTCGTTTAACTGATACACTGCCAATTCTGGAATAAAGGTAACACCCTTTCCACTTTCTACTATGCGCATAAAGGTCTCAATACTTCCTAAGCTATAAGCCTTCTTGCTAGTGTTGGCAGCCTTTAGTTGGCAGTACTTCACCAATTGGTCTCTAAAGCAATGTCCCTCATCCAACAACCATAAAAATTCGCCAACCAAATCACTTATCTTTACATTGTTCTTTTGATAGAGCGGATCGTTTTTGGCAACGTATGCAAAGAACTGTTCAAAAAACAATGTCTGCTTGTCAAACTCATCCATGTCGCAAAGGTCGGCAACAATGCCCATATCTATATCACCTCTCTGCAACGCCTGACGTATCTCATTGGTTTTCATTTCCACGATACGTACATCCATATCTGGAAACTCATTCATGAGTTGTGGAAAAAACCTTGGAATAAGATACGGAGCAATGGTTGGCAGAATGCCAATACGGAATGTTCCGCTAATAGAATGCTTCTCCTCTTTTACTACCTCAGTAACCTTATGAGCATTTACCAATACTTTCCAACCTTGTTCTATAATGGCTTCGCCCACCGAAGTAACCCCAATAGGTTGTTTCTTGCGGTCAAATATTTTAACACCTAATTCGTCTTCTAATTTCTGAATCATTGAGCTAAGTGTTGGTTGTGTAACATGGCAATAGTCGGCTGCTTTAGCAAAGTGCCTTAATCTGTACACTGCCATCATATATTCAAGCTGTTGTAAAGTCATAGTAGTGTCTTATTAATTTATACAAAGGTACATATTTTCAATAAAAGCCACAATATGAAATGCGTAATATAGGTTAAATGATATTGTGTTTCAGTGATATATTTTCTTATGAAGTATTATTTTTCTCGCAGATTTCGCAAATTTCGCAGATTTTTTTAGGTGAGCCAACAGCATACATTATTTGTAATATATAGAGTAGTCTTCAAGCATAATAACAGCTAATTTCGAGAAAAATTGCAAATAAAGAATGTAAAGAAAAATGATAATTTATATACTTTCAATCTGGAAAATAAAAGCAATAAAAGAAGGTAGATAATACGAGTAAAAATGACAGTTGCGTTACTTTTTTTTACTAAAGCATTGAGTTAATGGTGATATTTGCATGAAATAGCTTGGAAATTACATACAGTTTACCATCCTAAAGCATGGAGTTAGTAAGACTAATGTATGCTTTTTATGAAATAAAAAATAGATAAAAAAATATAACTCTTTGATAATGAATAATGTGCAAAATTCTTGTATTTGTGGGCAATAATGCTGTTGCTGACAAATACGCAAGTATTGAAAGGGTAAGTAAATATTTTTCATAAAAAATAATGCTTATTTGTATCTCAAGCTAAAGGTAGGATGCTTGGTTGAACGTCAGCACAAAAACAAATGGGCGGTTCTATAAATTAGCTTTGACAAATGGTGAGGCTATTTTTGAGATCACTTTGTTTGTGAGTGAAGGAGTATAGTGAGCTATACGAGACTGAACGAACAAGCAAATTGAACAAAAAAAAGTCCACAAGATGAAAAAACGTAAAAAAACTGATATAAAAAACTTTACGGTGGTAATTTATAGAACCGCCCAAATATTATTTTAATGAAAAAATGCATATATACAAGTCGTGCGTCTTTATACTGCTAATCTATTTTTATGGATTCCTCCTCTATATTCTGCTTTTTCTATACCAGTTATTGAATTTACCTATAGACATTAGTGATAAAGTTAACTATTATCATGATTATTTATAGCAAAAACTTGATTGTTTTTAGTATTTTCGATAACTTTGTAAGCGAATTTTACAGTGTACAATCATGGATATTATAGAGGGTCTTTTTAAGGGGTTCCCTAATCTTTGGGGCGGAGGTGTGGCACACTCCGTTATGATTTTAGCTTTGGTTATAACCTTAGGTTTAATGTTGGGAAAGATTAAAGTGCGAGGAGTATCATTAGGTTTAGCGTGGATATTGTTTGCGGGTTTAGTCTTTGGACATTACAAACTAAACTTAGATCAGAACTTGCTGCACTTTCTAAAGGAATTTGGGTTGATACTCTTTGTCTATTCTATAGGCTTAGAAGTGGGTCCGGGTTTCTTTTCATCTTTCAGAAAAGGTAGTAACACTCTCATTGGTTTAGTGGCTATTGTTATAGCTATTAGCTTAGCTGGTGCTATTTCTATATTTTACTTATCGGATACGTCAATAACTACTATTGCTGGTATTTTATCTGGATCTGTTACCAATACCCCAGGATTAGGTACCGCACAGCAGGCATTCAGCGACTTGCGACATGTGGATGCGCCTACAATTGCCAGTGGGTATGCCGTAACCTACCCCTTGGGCGTGATAGGTGTTATATTGTCATTCTTCCTTTTGAAATGGATTTTACGTATTGACTTGAAAAAAGAAGAGGTAGATGCAGAAGGAGGAATTGGGCATTTGGAGGATATTACCCTTAATAGTTTGTCGGTAAAAGTTACCAATGAGCGAGTTAACGGAGTTACATCTAAGCATATTAGCGATTTGTTAAAGCGCGAATTTATGATTTCGCGTATCCATAAAAGCAATAGCGAAACACAAGAAATTATAGATGATGATACGCTTATCAACTGTGGAGATGTACTGTTGATAGTTTGTAAGCCAATTGACCAAGACCCTATTTGTGCGTTATTAGGCGAGAAGGTAGATATGAACTGGAAGGGAATAAGTTCACAACTAGTATCTCGCCGTATACTTATCACCAAGTCGGAGGTGAATGGTAAGACACTGGCGCAAATGAAGATACGTAGTAGGTTGGGTGCTAATGTTACTCGAGTTAACCGCTCGGGCATTGATTTGGTTGCTACGTCCCATCTTAAATTGCAAATGGGTGATAAGGTTACGGTAGTTGGTAATGAGTTAGCTATTAGCAGACTTGAAGAGTTATTAGGCAATTCTATGAAGCGTTTGAATGATCCTAACCTTATTCCTATCTTTTTAGGTATAGTTTTAGGATGTATTTTGGCCAATGTACCATTCTTTATACCAGGTATATCAGAGAGCTTGCGTTTAGGTTTGACAGGTGGTCCATTAATAGTGGCTATCTTAATAGGTTATTTCGGTCCTAAATACAATTTGGTTACGTATAACACTATTAGTGCCAACCTTATGTTACGTCGCATAGGTTTGTGTATATTTCTAGCATGTATTGGCTTAGGAACGGGTGCCGACTTTGTGCAAACCATTGTATCTCAATCGGGTATACAATGGATATTGTACGGTTTGGGCATTACAATGATACCAATACTTATTGGTGGTATTATTGGTAAATACGTATTTCACATTAACTATTTTACGTTGATGGGTGTATTGGCAGGTGCCAACACCAATCCCCCTGCATTGGCATATGTTAATGATATGACACAAAGTGATTCTCCTTCAGTAGGTTATTCTATGGTTTACCCATTTGCTATGGTATTGAGAATATTAACTATACAGATAATGATTTTTATATATGGTTAATCAAACAGAAATTAAAAGAAACGAAAACATTATTGATGAAGATGTACAGCGGGTACATCGTGAGTTAGATTTATTATTAAAGGTAGGTTGTTATTTAATGGACTGCTCGGCAGACACAACGATGATAGTGCGCAATATGCACCGAGTAGAGGCTTATTTGGGATTAGAGAAGAAATATCTGCATGTGTACATTAATTATAATGTTATCATGGTGAATTATTTTCACAATGGCGTTTCTTACAACAAATTTCGCAAGTGTTACAAGCATGCCATTGATATGGCTGCCATTACACGTATTAGTCATCTTACATGGGCTGCCATTAGGCACAACTATAGCTTAGAGAGATACGATAAAGAATTAGATGAGTGTTTTAACAAAAAACGTTATTGGTCGCACTGGCAGGTAGCTATTGGTGCGGGTTTTGCCTGCGGTGGTTTCTGTATTCAATTTGGTGGCGACTGGCCTGCGTTCTTTTATGCATCAATAGCAGCTATCTTAGGATTTAGGTTTAAGATGTATTTGGCTACAAAGGGAGCTAATACGTATATTGGTATTTGTGTAGCATCGTTTCTTTCTACTATCATTGCGTGGCTGTGTTCGTTCCTTACACCAGGTTCGGAGTTTGCTTCTATGGTGCCAGAATTTATGCTTACCGATACACCTTTCCGTCCGTTTTTGGCTTGCGCCTTGTTTATTGTTCCAGGAGTGCCACTCATCAACTTTGTCAATGATATGCTGAGCGGACACATACAAACGGGATGGGTGCGAGCATTAAATACGCTGTTAATGATTATAGCTATGGTGTTTGGTATTAGTTTCGCCATAAAAATATGTGGTGTTACTAATTTTGTGAAAGATTTGTCCATGACGCCACACCATAATTATATAGAGTTTGCTATTGCAGCAGCCATATCGGCTATAGGTTTCTCTACCATTTTTAATACGCCCAAGCGGTTGTTCCCAATGATAGCTCTGGGTGGAATTATAGCAGTTTGCTCACGTAACTTTGTATATTTGGGTCCGAGCAATGGCAATATTGGTCTTGATCAGGGTATTATTGTGGGTTCGCTGGTAGGTTCTTCGCTTATCAGTTTGGTGTGTACTATAGCTATGCACAGGGTTCACACACCCCATCAGTGCTTGTCGGTGCCCAGTGTTATTCCTATGGTTCCAGGCGTATTGATGTACAGAGCGTTGTTCGCTTTTGTAGGAATGCAGGGAGAAGTGGGCGAGGTAACCTTTGGTATGCACAATTTTATGCGTGCATCACTGGTTATTATGGTTATCGCTATTGGTGTAGCCATACCGCAAATTTTTGTACGTAACATGACACAGAGCAAGCGTAAGCTAAAATTGTACAAACTATTGTTGCAACGTCGACACGTGTATGCTACGGATAAGGATATCAATTTGGTTGAGTAAATATCGTTATAGTTAACAGTTGTGGGTATATTGACTCAAGCCTTGTATTTAGTTTTTTTCTAATATTGAAAAAAGATAATTTGAGTAATGAAGCCCTGAGGGGGGCGACATACTACATAGCGTATGGGCTTGTCCTCTATGTCAGAGAAGTAACGATTCTTCAATGAGCCCCTGAAAGGGCTACAAAATGATGTAGTTGATAATTTTACAAGTTGTTAGTTTTACTATAAAAAAATAACGACTTAGCTCCAATAGCTTCATAACTTATGAATATGTTTTATGATTATTTGCCCACTTATAGTGGTATTATTTTATTTAATGAAGAAAATAAATAGACAAATCATAGAGACAAGTCCCTATGGAAATATTCTATGTCGTCCTGTCAGGACTTGCTCTCTGTACCATTTTTAATGTTTTATTCTAAGCTTTGAGAATTGATATTGTTTTCAGAAAAGAAAGAAGTTATGGAAATAAGACAATTGAAGTATTTTTTGAAAGTAGCCGAAACTCTTAATTTTTCGGAAGCAAGTAGACGGTTGTTTATTACACAAAGCACGCTTTCACAGCAAATAAGTCATCTTGAAAAAGAGATAGGTTTGCCTTTATTTGAGCGCAATAGTCATGAAGTTTTTCTAACAGAGCCTGGCAATGAACTATTGCCATATGCTCAGAAAGCCGTTTTAGCTACCGACTCTTGTATAGATCATATAGAAGATTTGAAAAAGATGTTGGTGGGTGAACTCAATATTGGTGTAACTTATTCGTTTAGTACCATTATGATGGAAACAATGATAGAATATATGAAGGCTTATCCAGGCATAAAACTAAATATATTCTACCATTCAATGAGCGAATTGCTGAAGATGTTGAAGAGCAGAAAAGTAGATTTTGTATTGGCTTTCTTGCCTTTATCAACCGATAATGAAATAGATAGTAGAGTAATATTCAGTAATAGGTTAGCCGCTATTGTTAATACTAATAATGCTCTTGCACAAAAAAACAATATTCAATTGGAAGAGTTGGAACATTATGGCTTAGTGTTACCAGCTCATGGGCTGTTAGCTCGTGAGGCTTTTGAAAAGTTGATAGAAGATAAAAATTTGGATTTGAAAATAAAAGTTCAAGTAAACACGGTAGATCTTATCTTCCAGTTATTGCATCGTTCGCACTATGTATCTATTTTAGGCGAATCTACTGTTGTACACGAAGACGGCTTGAAAGCTATTCCTATTGATGTGGCAAATAATCAGATGGAGGGTTGCATCCATATACTTAAAGGCACCTATATTAAACATTCTGCCCAAGAATTTATCAGAATGTTGTGCCAGTCAACCAGTATTTTAACGAATTTTACATTGAAAGATATTTTAACATAGCCACCACTTAATGGTGTTTGTTCCAAAAAATAATGGCTAAAATAAAAATACTTCCAATAGAAAGTTCGCAAAGTAGATAGACGTCTTGCATATTTTTATCCTCATTAATTGGTTACCATAGAAAAGATAAATAGAGTATTTGCTATACCTTATTTTTGTGGTTAAACTCCGTTGCAAATATAGATTACTTTTTTATACATTGTTTGCTTTGGTTATGAATTGTATATATTAGTATTATTGGTTAAATGGATAGCAAAAACATTTATAGCATCAGTCGAAAAAATATATTTTACTTCGATACATAAAGTTGATAACACTGATAATCTCTATATATAGGCTCATAACTAATTAATAATAAAAGTATTATACATAGAAATAATAA
This sequence comes from uncultured Prevotella sp., assembly GCA_946999045.1. Taxonomy (GTDB): domain Bacteria; phylum Bacteroidota; class Bacteroidia; order Bacteroidales; family Bacteroidaceae; genus Prevotella. Next base: position 32,726 of record CAMQBR010000001.1, on the reverse strand, counting down.
GATAACATCATGTTTTGAAAGAAAATAAAAATACAATAGGAGTATTTGCTCAACAAGTATAATTATATTTATTTTATCACTTGTTTTTCTTTTTACATATATTTACAGGAAAATCATAAAGTAAGTTGCATTTTTTTTATTTAAAAATACTACTTTTGTGTTTTATTTAAATAAAAAAACTTATGAAATTACATAATTTGCTTGTATTCATATTTGGACTTCTGTTTTCAGTGTTTCCTTTTCCTTCTCTTTCACAAACACCAAGGTATCAAAACTGGTATCCTATGTATTGCGATACCATACAAGGAGCTAACATTAAAGGGGCTATGGCATATTTGCAGAAGATGAAATTAAAGCCTCGCAAGACAGTTGTCGTGGGAATTATCGATTCGGGTATTGATACTACGGTTGTAGATTTGCAGGATGCGCTATGGACGAATAAAAAGGAAAAACCGTTTGACGGAAAGGATAATGACCATAACGGATATGTAGACGACGTACATGGCTGGAACTTTTTGGGCACTGCTGATGGCAAGTTTAATATGACCAGTGCAGGTACCGAAGAGTATCGACAGTTTAAGCGGCTCTATCCTAAATACAAAAATGTAAGAGCTAAGGATGTTAACAATTTGGAGGAATTTCGCTTTTATCTCAAGATGAAAAAGAAAGCGGGCATTGATGGCTATCTACGTATGTACCAGTTTACCAAGTTAAAGAACAAGGCACTGCATATAGCTGATAGTATTTTGCGCAAAATTACCAACATAGATACGCTTACTATCTATGGTGTTATGCACATAGAGGTACCCGATACGATGTGGCAGCAAGTGTCACAAACTTTTTATGTAGACTTGTTGAAGAATGATGGGGCTACCAAGTGGACAGCCTTTTTGCATGAGCAAGATGCCAAGTGGGCATTGATGCAAAGCAGGGTATATGGTATAGAACATACAAAAGACAAACGATTGCTCATGGGAGATGAATTGACAAATGCCAATGATATACTGTATGGCAATCATACCCTCACCGTAGATGGTTGCTATCATGGTACATTTGTAGCTGGAGTTATTGCTGCTCAGGGAAAGTATGGAAACCCCAAAATATGCGGTGTGTACCCCAATGCCAAGCTGATGATTATAAGAGCTGCACCCGATGGCGATGAATATGATAAAGATGTGGCTACTGCTATTAGATATGCGGTAGACAATGGGGCTAAAATTATCAATATAAGTTTAGGTAAATATACTTCTCCTACTCCACAAATGGTAAACAAAGCCATAGCTTATGCAGCTAAAAAAAATGTAATGGTAGTACAGGCAGCAGGTAATAATCATCTTAATATTGATAGTGTGGCCTACTATCCCACAGGAAGAGACAATAACGGAAAATTTTATTCCAACTTTATTCGTATAGGTGCATCTACCCGAAAAGGCAATGTAGCATCGATGTCTAATTATGGAAAAAATACTGTTCATCTCTTTGCGCCTGGCGAAAAAATTACTTCTGTAGTGCCAGGAAACAAGTATGCCACTGAGGATGGCACCTCCATAGCAGCACCTATTGTAAGTGGTGTGGCTGCATTGATACGTAGTTATTTCCCAAAACTAACAGCAAGTGAGGTAGTGAGCATACTTATGCGAAGTGTACGAACAATGAAAGAGTGTAATATGAGTATCAGTGGAGGTATGTTAGATGCACTTCGTGCCGTAAAGCTGGCTCAAAAAATAAGAAAGTAAAACAATGAAGAAACTATTCATTATTTTGTTACTTTTCCACATAACCATTGCACAGGCACAAGTAATTAACTGGAAACAAGTAGAAAGTTGCTCTGAAAAGGCTGTAAAGCAGCGGTTAGGTAGTGATGTACTTGCTTCTCCAACATGGATAGATGGTACACAATATGTAAACTATCATTGCATGGAGAACGGCTATCTGGTACGCTATATAGTGAATGCTTCCAACGGAAAGCGTGAGAAGTTAATAGCCAATACACCAATGTTCTTTCTGCAATATAAGCAGTTAACAGGCGATAGTACGTTTGGCAATGAGCAGTTAAGATACATCAATGTTAAGTTTGATAAGGGTGATACCAGCCAGTTTACGTTCAAATTTAAAGGAAGATGTTTTTTGTTTGATAGACAGCATGGCAAATTATCTTTGATAAAGAGTTTGGTTACAAAGGATAATACATCTTATTATTTAGGCAAAGAAAGTATAACAACCTCTGCCGATGCAGCGTTTACCATGCTTGGCTATCGACATAATTTATATGTAAAGAATAATAAAACAGGGAAAATAACCCAACTTACCACCGATGGCAAAGCTTTCGCATCTTATTGCTGTCGTGCTGCAAAAGATACACTCTGCGAGAGTAACGCCCTTGGAACGTGGCATGGACATCGGTTTGTATGCTTTGTTCAGGATGATAGTAAGGTAGGCGATTTGTATATTATCAACGCATTGGCAAAAAAACGTCCTCGGTTGATAACAAAAAAGATGCCTTTGCCCAATGAAAAAAATGTGCGTCAATACAAATTGTTTTGGTATAATGCTGATACACAGCAAGCCAAATGGATGCCCATAGAGCAGTTTAAAGGCCAATATACTGAGATAAACGATAGGAACAATAACAGAGATATGTATCTATTGAGGCGTAGTAGGGGGGTAGATACCTTACAATTATGCCATATTGATGTGCAGACTGGACGGATAAAAACATTGATTACAGAGGTAGCCAAACCACATCTTAATATTAATGAGATGAATTATCTCATTATTAATAATGGCAAAAACATTATTTGGTGGTCTGACCGTACGGGTAGAGGCAATTACTATCTCTATGATAACAAAGGCAAACTGTTAAATCGTATTACTCATGGTAAGCAAATGGTAGCAAGTAACATTGTTTATGTTGATACCCTTTCGCAGGCAATAATTTTTGCAGGATATGGCAATGAAAAGGGTATTGACCCTAATTATCGTTTGTATTATAGCGCAAAACTTAATGGTAAACAACAACATCTCTTAACCAAAGGCAATGGTATGCACACACTTGAGTTGTCTGACGATAAGCAGTATGCACTTGATACCTATTCACGAATGGATATGCCCCCAGTGTTTAATGTGTTAAGTGTTACCAATCCCCACCATTGTTATAAGGTAAAGCAATCCAGTGAGCAACAGCTTTTGGCAGCAGGATGGATAAAACCTAAGCTCGTTTGGGTAAAAGCTCCCGACCAAGTAACCGATTTGACAGGTGTTATGTATCTGCCTTCTACATTTGACATAAATAAAAAATACCCTGTTATATCTAATGTTTATCCTGGTCCGCAAGCCGATCAGGTGCCTCGTGCCTTCACTATTGATGATAATGGCAATCAGTGTTTGGCTGAATTGGGCTTTATTGTTATCAATGTGCAACCTCGTGGCAGCTCTCCTTTGCGTAGTAAAGACTTTTATAACTATGGTTATGGAAAATTAAGAGATTATGCTGTGGCAGACGATAAGCACACTCTTGAAAGCTTAGCCCATCGGTATCCGTTTATAGATCTTACACGTGTAGGTATTTATGGACATTCTGGTGGTGCTGCTGAGACCGTTACAGCCATGCTTACTTATCCTGATTTTTATAAAGTAGGAGTGGCAGCCTCGGGTAACCATGATAACAATATCTATATACAGTGGTGGGGCGAAACCTATCATGGACTTAAACATATACCCACTAACATGGAGTTAGCTAAAAATTTGAAGGGACATTTACTCCTTATGTCGGGCGATGTAGACGACAATGTGCCATGGGCATGTACCTTACGAATGGCAAATGCCTTGATAAAAGCTCATAAGCGTTTCGACTTTATGGTGTTTCCTGGTATGGATCATGCCTTATACGGTCCTTATTATGATAATATGATACGGTATTATTTCTGTAAACATTTATTAAACTTATATATTGAAGATATTGATATAGTAGAACATCAATAACTAACAGAGGTGTGGTGAATTGTTGTAATTGAAGTAAAAAAAATGCGACAAAGTATAATCACTTCAAAAACTAAAAGAACTTTTATGAGAGAAAAAGCATTTTTATGGATTTGTTTCTGTTTGCTATCCATTGGCATTCATGCTCAAAACACTCCAAAGAGCGAAACCATGATACAGATAACAACAACCATTGTCGACATTGAGGGAACCCCTCTGCCAGGTGCTACTATTAAGGTAAAAGGTGAGCCTGTAGGAGTAATTGCCGATGTAGATGGTAAAATATCGTTGTGGGTGGAGAAAGGTAATACCATTACTGTTTCGTATCTTGGTATGAAATCGAGGGTATTGAAAATCAATTCGCCTTTAACAAAAAATATAGTATTGGAGAATGATGCAGAAACACTAGACCAAGTGGTGGTAACAGGATATACACGTACTACAAAAAAGCGTGTAACAGGTTCGGTAGCTACCATTACTGCTAAGGATTTGGACAAGAATCCTACTGCCAATCTTGATATGTTGTTAAAAGGAAAAATGGCTGGTGTTGACATTAAGGCGGTATCAGGACGCCCTGGAGAAACTGCTAAAGTGCGCATACGTGGTATCAATACCATTACGGGTAATGCCGATCCGTTGTGGGTAGTAGATGGTGTTCCTTTGCAAAAAGATTTTCCTGTAATATCTAAGGCTCAAATGTTACAGAACAACTTTAGTGATATTTTTGCCACTGGTATTGCTGGTATTAATCCTAATGATATAGAGAGTGTTACTGTGTTGAAGGATGCTTCGGCAGCAGCTATCTATGGTTCTCGTGCTGCTGGAGGTGTTATTGTGGTAACAACTAAACGAGGTGTAGCAGGAAAGTTACGCATCAACTACTCTATCAATGCCACCATGGTTACTCGTCCGCCACGTTCGCTCAACTTAATGAACTCTCAGGAGAAGCTGTCTTGGGAGCAAGAATTGTGGAAAGAGTTTTCTCTTCCTTATTTTAGCAAAAAGGAACGTTATCCTGTTATTGGCGCTGTAGGTATGATACGATCAGGCTATGGTCCTTATAAAGGTATGACCAAAGAGCAGCAAGATGCCGAGATAGAGCGTTTGGGAAGCCATACAACGAACTGGTTTGATGAACTTTTTCGTAATTCTCTATCGCAAAGTCATAACTTATCGTTGTCTGGAGGTACAGATAAAAGTACTTATTATATATCATTGGGCTATTTAGATAATGTAGGATTGGTAAAGAAAACCGATTATTCGCATTACAGTATCAATTCGAAATTGGATATGAAGCCTACCAAACGCATTAAGTTAGGATTGTCATTAGACCTAGGTTGGCAAACATCTAATAGTCCTTCGCTGGTTGTTGACTTATTTAAATATGCTTATTTTGCTAACCCTTATGAGCGTCCATACGATGAACATGGTAACTATACCCCCGACATGACCTATCAAAGTATAGGACTTGTAAATGGCGGTAAATCGCTCTCTCCCCTGCCAGACAATGGGTTTAATATTATGCGCGAGCTGGATGAAACATTAAGTAAGACCCAAAACTTTTCGTCAACGGTTATTGGAAATCTCAGTATTAACATACTTAATAATCTTTGTTTTGAGGGTTTGGCTTCTTATAGTTATACTACGAATAACGGCAATAACGTGTTAGGTAAGCATACTTACGCAGCTTGGATAGATAGGCCATTCGATCAGGGCGATATTTCTTCAAAGAGAATATACTCGTCTATAGCACAAAGCTCATCATATAACAGCAGTTATAATGTTCGTGGACAGCTACATTACTTTAATACTTTTAAGGATAAACATTATTTCAGTAGTTTGTTGGGAGCTGAGGTGCGTGGACAATATATCAAAAGTATTTATACCAAATGTTATGGATACGACCCTGTATCGGGTAATTCGGCTATGCCAGTGTTCCCAGAGAGTAAAGAATTTAAGTATAACGACTTGAAACGCTATGCTTTGCTCATTGATAATCTGTCTGGACAAAATATTGTTGAGGATCGTTTTGCGTCATTCTACTTCTCTGCCGATTATGTTTATAATAATCGTTACATTGTTTCGTTTACAGGAAGAACAGATGGTAGCAACAATTTTGGTAGCAAAGAGCAGTTTAATCCTACAGGATCATTGGGCTTGTCTTGGAATGTTGATCAAGAAGCGTTTATGGCTAAGTTAAAATCGGTGATTAGTAGTTTGTCGGTACGCACGGCATATGGTTTTACAGGTAATATCAACAAGTCGGTTTATCCGCAGTTAGTGATGGACTACAGGCAATCGTTCCGCAAGACAGATACCGACTATTATCGTATGGGATTTATCAAGAAAGCTCCTAATCCTAATCTTCGTTGGGAGAAAACTTGCGATATGAAGTTGTCTGTTGATATGGGATTGTTCAACGACCGCATTCGTTTGATAGGCGAAGTGTACAAACGTATTACCAGCGATGTGGTATCAGATGTGTTTATCCCTTACAGTACTGGCTTTCAGCGTCAGGCTTTCAATACCTCAAAACTATCTAATACAGGTGCAGAGTTAACCCTCTCGGCAGGTGTTATCAAGAGTAAAAACTGGAATTTTTTTGTATCTGGCAATGTTGCTTACAACAGAAACCGCTTGTTAGAATATAAGTCGGTAACATCGGGCTTGTCTGAAGGTGTGTATGTAGGTTATCCTATTGGAGCTATTTTCAGTGGTAAAGTAAAAGAGATAGACCGCCGTTTGGGTATGATTACCTATGAAGTCCGCCCTGATGCTGTGTTTGAAACGGCAGCCGACCATAATAATGCCGATAATTACAGATTTTATTTGGGTACTTCTAACGCACCAACGAATGGCGGATACAGTATGACGTTATCGTATAAGCAAATCTCTATGAGTTTGGCAGGTTCGTTCTCATTGGGTGGAAAGATTATTAATGAGATTAAATGCCCTGTATATTATGGTTCTGTACAGGGTACCAAGGTAGAATATATCCCTACTCAGGTGAACGATTTGTATGTAAATCATCTCAATGTAGTGCGTGATGTAGTAAACCGCTGGACTCCTGCAAACCACAGAACAGATGCACATCCGCGTATTCTTGACCGCTATGGTAAGTATTATGGATTGGATAATTACATTGTATCTGCCGAAAGTATTGTGCGAGCTTCTATGCTCGAAGATGTATCTTACTTGAAAATAGGTTCGTTGAGTCTGGCTTATAGTTTTAACAATAAGTTGATACAGCGCATTGGATTGAGATCATTAAACGTGTCGTTTATAGCCGACAATATTTATACCTTTACCAACTACTCGGGCTTAGACCCCGAAAGTCCAGGGGCAGTATACCCTATGGCACGTAGTTTCTCAATGGGTGTATTGGTTGGCTTTTAATAAAAAGATACAATATGAAAAATATATATTTTGTTATATTTATAGCAATGTCGCTGCTGTCGTGCGACAATTTTTTGGATATTAAGCCATACGGGAAAATAGTTCCAAAGACTCCAGAGGAGTTTTCTGCTCTGCTTCATAATCATTTGAACGATATTGATGAGGGAAGTGATAACCTGTTAGTGGGTAATATATCAACCCTTGTTACATATGATACAGGCTGTGGCGATGATTTTGAAGCCTGTTTGACACAAAAAGGCGGTCAAAGTTTGAGCTTTTATGTGGGTAACTATCTCTCTGGTCCATATACTATTACAATGTATATGCGCTTATATGAGGTGATACGTGATTGCAATATTGTGATAGACAACCTAAAGGATGACGGTTCTAAAGATGCCAATACTATGTTGGCAACCGCCTATAGTATGCGTGCCGTGTGCTATTATCAATTACTAAGATGCTATTGTGAAGCTCCAGAAAAAGGAAAGATGGATGCTCAGTTGGGCTTGCCGTTGGTGAAAACCTTTAGTTTGGAAGATAGGCCAATCAGGAGTTCTATGCAACAAACCGTTGATTTCATTGCATCTGATTTGCAAAAAGCCATCTCTTATCATTCCCACAATGATCTTTATCGCTTTACTGAAAATGTAAGCCGAGGCTATTTGGCTCGTTTATACTTTTGGACTGAACAATGGGATAAGGTGCTGCCACTAACACAAGGGCTGTTAAAAGCCTATCCTATCTTGCAACTTGGCAATTATGCCAAGGTAATGAGGGAGCCTTTTAAGTTAGGGAGCAACCAGCTTATTAAGTCGTACAGAACATCATCTGGTATGAACAGCGACTTAGTAGCTTCATTGTTAACTATTAAATATCGTCCTGTCAGTCAGCGTTTTTTAAGCTATTTTTCATCTAACGACACGGCAAATGATGTGCGATACAAGATGTATGTAGACAATATGCGGATGGCTGTGAAAACTATTTTTTGTGGAATGCGGTCGGAAGAATTTAAGCTGATGCAAGCTGAATGTTACGCTCATTTAGGTAAAGTGCAGGAGGCGTTGGCGCAACTCAATGAGCTACGTCGGGATCGTATTAAAGATTGCAAGGCTTATACATTGCAAACACTGCCTGCTATCAATGATATGGAGCTGATAACGGTAGATGCTGAGGGTAAGTCCTTAACGCGCTTGATGGCAGCTATCTTAGGTGAAAGGCGTAAAGAGTTATTCTTCGAAGGTGACAGATTTTTTGAATTGAAGCGCAATGGCTCTCCTGTATTTTGGACAGCTTATCAGTCTATGAAGTATACTACACTCAAATATATGTACACCTTCCCTATTCCAATATCTGAATTGGAAAAGATTAGTGGTATTAAGCAGAACCCTGGTTATGAAGAAATAATTACAAATTAAGAAAAAGAGTAATGACAATGAAAAGATATATCAAACTTTTGATGTTGATAGCAGTGCTTTTCACTGCTACTATGATAATTACATCATGCCAAAAAGAGGATGAAGTACCTCAGAAAGAAGAAAAAACTAATATGTATAAAACCTACAAACTGCCTAGTCCAGAGAAGTTGTCTGCTGATGAAAAGACTGCGGTTGATGCCATTAAAGATGAGTATAACAAATCTACTAATCCGTAAATAAGACGATGATGAAGATAAAAAAGATATTTTCAATAAGTTTTTTATTTCTCTTGAATGTGATAGCAGTATCGTGTTCTCAGAGTGATAGTAATGGCAATCAAACCGAGTTGAGTTTGGATATTCCACGCTATACTTTGGGGAATAAAGTGGGTGATACCGTGAGAGTGGCTATCGTTACAGAGGGAAAGGCAGCCCATGATGTTCGAATACCTTTCCATGTGTCGTCAAAATTAGGTGCAGTACAGCATCAGGACTTTGAATTGTCTGACAATGCCTTTATGCTACACAAGGGCGACTCTGTTGCCTTTTTGGTGGTAACACGCAAGACGGAGTCTAAGCCTAAGGCTTTTTTGCTTACTTTAGATGCTGTAGAAGGTGTAAAGATAGGTGCTCTTAATTATGTTGAAGTAAGGTTGTTGGGCAAAAATACCTATTCTTTTACAGAAGAAGAAGCAGAACTGGGCTTGTCTAAGACTTGTGAGGTGAAGTTACAAACGGCTTTAGGAGAAAAATTCTCATTTAATAAGAAAACAAGATTGAGAGTATCAGTTGATCCTAAATCAACTGCTGTAGAAGGTGTGCACTTTAAGTTTAAGGAAAATAACAATGAAGTGTTGTTCAAACCTAACAAAGATAAAGGTAGTTTTACTATTGAGTTTTTAAAGTATGAGATAGGAAAAGACCATATAGTGTTACGTTTAGCCGCCAGCAATGGGTTTGCTGAAGGGCAGTATCCCACTCTTGATATCCATATTGTAGGGCCTGTAAACGTATCAGGTGCGTGGATATTTCAGGGTGTTTCTAATGATAAATGGATAAAAGGTAGTTATGATTGTGATGCTAAATTATTGGTAGATACCGTAAAAACAGATAGGTTGTTGATAGAAGGTACTCCTACTGTTGGTTATAATATTACGCCACAGTTTAAAGGAAAACTTAAAAATTATTTCATCGCTCCTGTATATGCTAAGTTTATGGGGGAGCGTGAAATGGCTTTGGTAGAGTATGAGATGGGACGTCCACCTATGATTTCTCTGTCAGAATATCAGTTGGCAAAAGCCAATGTAGCCTTTGATGAGGCTCAAAGCAGTATTCGTCCAGCCTTGATAGGTATGCGCTTGATAACTAATAAGAAAAAAGAAAAGATATTAGAGCTTTCAGTTTATGATTATGAACCAACCGTTGGTAACTGGAAAGAGACGCTCAATACATGGAAAGAAATTTATGGAGAAGCACCTTTCATGTTAGATATACCACTGCGACTGTACTTTAAGAAAGCCAAATAGTTTAGCTTTGATTACATAAAAATGGGACATAAACACATAACTAACAACACGGTGTTAGTTATGTGTTTATGCCCCATTTTTTTGAATACCTACGTATTATTTTGCGTTTTCTTTGTCGTCTCTAATTAGTTTCATTAAGTGTTCTACTGCCTCTTCTGTAGGAATAGCTCTCTCTACACATGTTTGTTTGCGGTAGAGAGATACACGTCCTGGTCCAGCACCTACATACCCATAATCGGCATCTGCCATTTCTCCAGGGCCATTAACAATGCATCCCATGATACCAATCTTAAGACCTTTTAGATCTTGGGTGGCATCTTTGATGCGTGCAATGGTTTGTTGTAGATTGTAAAGTGTTCTGCCACATCCAGGACAACTAATATATTCAGTCTTGCTCATGCGCAGTCTGCCAGCTTGCAAGATATTAAATGCCGTATCTTCTATTACGCTATGTTCCAATGTTCCGTTATTCATTAGCCAAATACCATCAGTTAGTCCGTCAACCATCAGTGCACCCATATCAGCCGAAGCGTCCAGTTGGAAATCTCTTTTGTTGCTAAGTTGGTACATCTCTGCAAATACTACAGGATTAAACAGTCCGTTATTCATCATTTCGTGAACCAAAGCGCGCTGCTCTCCTACTCTGTTTTGATGATTGCTTACACATATCACAACAACTTCTGGATGCGCTTTTAGGCAAGCAACATACTCTTCTGTTGGCGTTCCAAATTTCAATACCAAGAACTTAACAGCGGCTTTGATGGTGCCGATAAATGGCATTGCCATAGATGGGAAGATAGGATAAGTGTTCTCTTTGCCCGTATAAGCATTGTAATCTACAATATATTGACGTTTAGTAGTATCTTCTGGCACTTTTGAACCCACATAAATATAATCAGCTTTGCTGCCTTCTTTTGTGGTAATAACCACGGGAAGATTGCTCCCGCCAATGTTACCAGCAGCACGAGTGGTACGACGCTTGGGATGTAGATAATCAAAATTCTTATTAGCTTCAGCAGGAATTATGAGGTGTCCAGTACGCTGAGCCACGTAATCAGCTAAGTGCTTAGCCACAGGAATTTCGTATTCAGGGTCTTCAGACAACGAAACTCTAATGGTATCGCCTATGCCATCTGCCAGCAAAGCACCTATGCCTACAGCACTTTTAATACGTCCGTCTTCGCCTTCGCCAGCTTCTGTTACGCCTAAGTGTAAGGGATAGTGCATATCCTTTTTGTCCATAGCATCAACCAATAGCCTAACCGATTGTACCATTACCACCGTATTGCTGGCTTTGATAGAGATAATCACGTTGTCAAACTGTTCTTTTTTGCAGATACGCAAAAACTCCATGCAGCTTTCTACAATGCCTTCGGGGGTATCGCCATAGCGGTTTCTAATTCTGTCTGATAGCGATCCGTGGTTTACACCAATACGAATAGCAGTGTGGTTGGCTTTGCAAATATTGAGAAATGGTACAAATCGTTTTTCTATCTTCTTGAGTTCCTGCTCATACTCTTCATTGGTATATTCTAATTTGATGAACTTTCTGGCAGGATCTACATAATTTCCTGGATTGATACGTACTTTCTCGGCATACAATGCGGCAACATCAGCCACATTAGCATTAAAGTGTACATCGGCTACCAAAGGTGTTTGGTAGCCGTCAGCACGCAGAGTGGCATTGATATTCTTTAGGTTTTCAGCCTCTTTTTTGCCTTGTGTAGTAAGTCTTACCAATTCCCCACCAGCCTTGATAATACGTTCAGCCTGCTTTACACATGCCTCTGTATCATTGGTATTGGTGGTAGTCATTGATTGTATGCGTATAGGATTGTTGCCACCTATATTAATACTGCCGACATGTACTACCGTAGATTTTCGACGTTGATAATTAAAAAGATCTATCATGCGTACAATCCCTGTTAATTCGTTTTGTATTTGTACTCTTTTATTTCAGCTAAATCAGCATTAGCTTTGGTTATTTTAGCCCCCAGTCCTGCTTTGTATTCTTTTACCTTTTGTGCAATATTCTCATCTGTGAGTGCTAACATTTCTGCAGCGAGTATGGCGGCATTCATGGCCCCATTGACGCCTACTGTAGCAACGGGTATACCTGGTGGCATCTGTATGATACTGAGCATGGCATCTAAGCCGTCTAACATACCCTTAATAGGAACACCTATCACAGGTAAGGTGGTGTTGGCAGCGATGACTCCTGGCAGGGCTGCAGCCATACCAGCAGCAGCTATTATAACCTTGATACCTCTATCGGTAGTTCCTTTTGCAAATGCTTCTACGGCTGTGGGAGTACGATGAGCCGACAGGGCATTTACCTCGAAGGGTATCTGCATATCATTTAGAAACTTGCATGCTTTTTCCATAATGGGTAAATCACTTGTACTACCCATAATAATACTTACTAATGGTTTCATGTTTATATTGTTTTTATAAAGAATATTTATAACATTAAAATTATAAACGCAGCCAATAACAGTCCTACAAAGTACCCTGCAAGTACCTGTGATAAACTATGTTGGCGTAATATCATTCTGCTGGTGCCTACCATGCCCGACAAAAAAAGAGCCAGACAGAGCCACCATGTAGGATTAAACTGAAATATTAAAGCAAACGACAACAAAGCTCCTGTAACGCCACCAATAGCTGCCGAGTGGGTTGATATTTTCCACCATACGTTAATAATGGCGCAGATAATTTGTATGGCGAGAGCCGTTATTACAACAATGCTAATAAAACGAGGGGTGTGGTACAGGTTAAGAATGTAGTAACAAGCAAAGTAACACACGATAGAGATAATATATGGCACCATTCTTCTCTCTTTTATACCTAATTCTAAGAGCGTCCATCCTTGATATTTACGGTACAGATGAATAAGAAATGTGGGCAGCAATACCGTAAAAATATAAACCAACATCATAACCGTTAGCTTGTAATACCACGGAATAAGGTCGTTAAGATAGCTTAAAAAAAACAAAGCTAACAATCCTGTTATAGGCAAATAAAAAGGTGTGAAGATAAGGCTCATCACCTTTGCCGTTGTTATGATATCTTTTTGTACCATATTATTCTTTTCTTCCTATTTCTTTCTAAGTCGGGCTACCGATATGCCTAATTGTTCTCTATATTTGGCAATGGTGCGCCGAGCAACGGGATACCCCCTTTTCTTCATTTTTTTTGCTAGGGCTTCATCGCTCATTGGTTTGTGTTTGTCTTCGTGTTCAATTACATCTTTTAATTCCATTTTTATCTTTCTGGTAGATAGTTCTTCGCCCTCTTCGGTGGTATATCCTTCTGTAAAGAAAAATCTTAGTGGAAATGTTCCCCATTTGGTTTGCGCATATTTCATATTGCTAACGCGCGAAATGGTAGATATATCCAAGCCTGTTTTGTCGGCAATATCTTTCAAAATCATAGGCTTAAGGTCGGCCTCATCTCCATCAATAAAAAATTTTTTTTGCCATTGTATAATTGCCCACATGGTATTATATAAGGTTTGTTGTCGTTGTTTGATAGCTTCTATAAAGCCTTGCGCCTTTTCTACCTTTTGTTTGGCATAGAGCAGGGCCTCTTTCTCCTGCCTGTTCATGTTACCCTTATTGGTTTTGTAAGTGTTTATCATGTCGGCAAACATAGGAGAAATGGTTAAATCGGGTATATGTCCTTGGTTTAATGTAAATGATATGTTGTTATTGTTGTCATCAACATCAATGATAAAATCGGGGGTGATTTGTTGAACGTTTCTGCCCAATGTCTCGCCCAAAGAAGCTCCTGGCTTCGGATTAAGTTTTTGTATTTCCTTCTGAATGGTAGCTACTTGCACATCATTCAGGTTCATGTCAGCTTGTATTTTGTGCCAATGCTTTTTAGTAAAAGCATCAAAATAATGGGTTATTATCTCTTTCAAAGCATCTTTTAACTTGCTGGCGGGTCGACGTTCTATTTGTAGGAACAAGCACTCTTGTAGCGAACGGGCTCCAATGCCAGCGGGGTCGAAGCTTTGAAGTATGTGCAATATATTTTCTATCTGTTGGGTAGAAACATCAATATTATGGTAAATAGCCAACTCATCGCTAAGGGTATCGAGGTCTTTTCTTAGATATCCGTCATCATCCAGTGAGCCAATAAGATATTCCATAATATCGCTTTCTTCATCAGACAGAGCTTCCATACCCATTTGTTCCTTCAGTTTATCGTAGAAAGAAGTAGTATCTCCATACACTATCTCTTCGTAATCGGCATTATCCTGTGGGTGATATCCCATATAAGTATCGGGCATTTCGTCATCTCGCCCAATATTCTCCAAAGCTTTATCCAGTGCATCCTCCCGTTCTTCGCGTTCGGTTTGTTGCTCAAAGTTTTCCTCTTCATTGGTTGGAGTGTCTACTTCATGATGACTATTATCTTCATATTCGGTCTTTTCCAATGCAGGATTGTCATCCAATTCGGCATTCACACTCTCCTCCAGTTCAGTCAAAGGCATCTCCAGCAACTTCACTTGCAACATTTGCTGCTGTGAGAGTCGTTGTACCTGCTGTTGCTTTTGTACTTGTTCCTGTACGAGTTTTTGAGCCATAATGCTATATCGAGATTTTGTACGATTTATTGCTTTCCTTTTGAGAAGGGAAATAATATATTGCAAAAATACAAAAGAATTTATTATAAACATCTGCTTTTGTTATCTTTTATCTGCAAAAAAGTAGATGTATTGTATAAATATTGTGTTACCATGCTGCCCACTTCTAAAATAAAGTGTTATATTTGTAATATCAATTACATTAAACATTATGAGATGAAAAAATATTTTTTCTTTTTCTTTCTATTGATTTGTGGTGTTGCCACCTATGCTCAACGCAGCAAAACAGAAATTTTACACAATCCGTTGTTGGCGGCTAATGGCTATTATGCTTATCCTGGACCGCTAAAAAGCAAGTTGACGCCTGCGCCAAAGGGTTACAAACCTTTTTATATCAGTCATTATGGCAGACATGGTTCGCGTTATCTTATAGAGCCAACCGATTATACCGCCCCTCTCCATGTTTTGCAGCATGCCGACAGTTTGGGTAAGTTAACGCCATTGGGCAAGGATGTTTTGTACAAGGTTACACTTATTTGCAATGAAGCGTACAAAAGGTTAGGTGAATTAACGCAACTGGGAGCTGAGCAACACCAGCAGATCGCCAAGCGTATGTTCCAACGTTTCCCTGAAGTATTTCGTGGAAAAACGCACGTAGATGCCAAGAGTAGCACTGTTATTCGTTGTATCTTGTCTATGGAGAATGCTTTGCAGCAACTTGTAGCACTTAATCCGAAACTGCAAATTACACATGATGCCAGTGCTTTTGATATGCCTTATCTGGTGTATGGTGATACAGAACTCTATCATCAAAAAATGCCTGGAAGGGTAAAAGATATATATGAGGCATTTGCCAAGAAGCATGATAACCATGTAGGGGTGATGAATAGGTTGTTTAACGATGAGCAATATTGGCGCAACAATATAAATGCAACCGACTTAAATTATCAGCTTTACAATCTGGCAAGTAATGTACAGAGTACCGAATTGCGTCATCATCTTTCGTTAATAAATCTCTTTACGCCTAATGAATTGTACGATGCGTGGCTCAAAACCAATGCTTGGTGGTATATTAATTATGGTCCATCGCCACTGAATGGTGCGGTTCAACCCTATTCCCAACGTATGTTGCTGCGCCGTATCATCACTGAAGCCGACAGTTGTATAGCTCTCTCTCATCCAGGTGCTACGCTTCGTTATGGACATGACACCATAGTAATGCCATTGGTATGTTTGTTAGACATCAATGGATATGGTAAGCAAATCAAAGATTTAGAGCAGTTAGATAATGAAGACTGGTTAGATTATCGTATCTTTCCTATGGCTTGCAACCTTCAGTTTGTGTTTTATCGTTCATCAGTTCATCCTCACGACATCCTTGTCAAGGTGTTGCTCAATGAAAATGAAACTCTTCTCCCTCTGTCTTCTAATGTTGCCCCTTATTATCATTGGAGCGATTTCAAGGCATATTACCTTCAAAAGATTGATAGCTTCAAGGGAAATCAAGATACCAAATAAAATTTAGACAGGTTCTATGAATTAGCTTTAGTTAGATTTTTGAACTTACATTCTAAACAAAAAAATAAGCCAAAAGATAACAAAACGTATTTCTTAAAATTTACTCATAATATACATATACATAGGTAATTTATAGAACCAGTCATCAATATTAAGTGCAATTAAGCTTTATCTGTGATGAAAATACATACAAGTTATTTTTGGGGGACATTGATAAATATCTATTGTTAAGATTATAAAAAAAACATACCCACTTATCAGTAATATCATAACATTGTAATTATTTTTTTTTATTTTTGCGAATAGTATTTTGTATGAAAGTTTTTAGCGAATGATGACAAGAAGGATGAAACATATATTGATGGCATGGATGATGGTGTTTACCTTCATCACAGCTCTTCTTGTCAAAGATATTCATGCACACATTTATGCTGATTCGCAATTAGCTTCAACCGAACAATGTCAAACAACGGTGAAGGCGCAATGTTACATTTGTAACTTTGATATATGCAAAATGAGTATGCCTCATTTGTTTGTTTGGCAGCCTGTGTTGGTTGTAAAGCGTTTGGTACAACCACTTTTTATTGAACAAGTAGTTTATCATCAACCTATTAAGATAAACACGCATTCACCTCCTTTTTATTCATAATTCTGTGCAGAGCAGACATTGGTTTAATGCAGAACGTTGTTTTTCTTGTCTGCGGAATAATTATATTGCGTAAAAAAATATTTTAGGCTGATTCTATAAATTAGCTTTGTTAGATTTTTTTTGACTTATTTTTTTTGAGGTCGAAATGTAAGTGAGTAAAAGAGTGTGTAGCGAGTTACACAACTAATATAACTTATGTTTTAATCCCAAAACAATGCAAGCCGAATACAATCCAACTTGTTTGAGATGTTGAGGTACAGCCTGTTTCCTATCAAAATAAGCCAAAAGATAACAAAACGTATTGCAAAAAATTACTCACTATACACGGAAGTAATTTATAGAAATAGCCTTTATGCAAAGGAGAAACCATATAAATGAATAAAAAAGGAGAGCTACGGCTTATCATGGCATTATTATGCTTTATGCTGGGCAATAGTATGTTAGTAAGTGCTCAGAAAATACAGCATCAACTGCGCCAACAGTTAAAAGATACCATTACGTTAAGTGAAGTGGTGGTAAAGTGTAAACGACAAATTGTAACTCCAAATAGCGTGAGTACTACATTATCTCACAAAGATATAGTAAGTGCTGTGGGCAAGTCGTTAGCATCAATGCTGCAAAATGTAAGTGGGGTAAGTATGCTTCAGACGGGTGCCAGTGTTGCCAAACCGGTAATACATGGCATGTATGGCAACCGAATATTGGTGGTAAGTGGGGGAGCAAAGCTCACCGGACAGCAGTGGGGCATTGATCATGCGCCTGAAGTAGATAAGAATGCCTACAACAATGTAACAGTAGTAAAAGGCTCTGAGTCGGTAAGGTATGGGGCAGAAGCATTGGGCGGTATTATTTTGATGACCCCAAAACCTTTGCCATACTTCAAAAAAAAACTGCAATGTGATGTAATGTCGTACTATGGTAGCAATGGCAGACAAATAGGAATGGTGGGAATGTTGCAAGGAACACTGCCTTTTAACAACCATTGGGCATGGAGTGTACAAACTACTCTTGAGCAATCGGGCGATAGAAGTACAGCTATTTATCTGTTAAATAATACAGGTATGCAGCAGCGCAATGGAGCTTTCTCGCTTGGTTACAAATATGATAAGTGGCGTATGGAAATGGGCTACAACATTGTTTGGCGAAAAATGGGGGTTATGCAGAGTGCACAAATGGGTAATGAACAATTGTTGCAAGAGCGTATTAGGATAGGGCAGCCAGTAGAGTTTACACCATTTACCTATCAGATAGGTTATCCTTTCCAATGTGTGGCACACCATACGGCTTACTTGAATGTATACTACAAGCCCTCTAACAAAGTAAAATGTAGTTGGTTAACTACTTATCAGATAGATAACCGTCGTGAGAATCGTATTCGCAGAATGAACCATTCAGATATTCCTTCGGTAAGTCTTTTTCTGCAATCTTTGCAAAGTCAGTGGCATTGGAGCAAATTTTTCAATAGGTGGAAAACGGAATGGGGCATACAAGGTATGCTCATGAAAAACACCAATGAGCGTGGAACAGGTGTAGTACCTATTATTCCAAACTACACAGAAACATCAGTAGGAGCTTATGCTTTGCGCAAATATATGGGCGATACGTGGGGTGTTGAGGCTGGCTCTCGCTTTGATTATCAACTAACTCGTGCCGATGGATACGACTGGACGGGAAGGAGATATGGCGGAAGCAGACACTTTGAGAATATTACCTTTACTGTTGGAGGGCATCAACATTTATTCCACGAACTTACATTAGCATCTAATTTTGGTATGGCATGGCGTGCACCTCACGTTTATGAGCTGTACAGCAATGGCAATGAATTAAGTTCGGGTATGTTTGTGAAGGGCGATTCTACGCTTTGCTCGGAGCAGAGTTACAAATGGGTAACATCTCTTAATTATGCCAACAAGTGGACTCAAATAAGGGTAGACGCTTATTTACAATGGATTAAGAATTATATTTACGATTATCCTACGCATCAAAACATAGTGGTAGTGTCGGGAGCTTATCCTGTTTTTCAGTATATTCAGACTAATGCAATGTTTCGTGGGGTAGATATGGATATACATTTTTTTCCTGTTTCTACACTCAATTATCGTGTTTTTGCTTCGTGGATATGGGCTAACGAACAAAAGACAAATAACTATTTACCTTACATTCCGCCTTTCCACCTTACACAGCAACTTACTTATAAGCCATTGATGAGTGGGGTATGGCAACCTTCTTTGGGCATTGAGCATCGATATGTGGCAAAGCAAAACCGTTTTAATCCTGCTACCGATTTAATCAATGATACGCCTTCTGCCTATCATTTACTGGGTTTTACAGCTGGTATAACATGGAAGATGAATCTCAAACAGAATTTATCGTTGTTAGTTGAGGGCACAAATGTTCTCAATCGTCTTTATAAGGAATACACTAATCGTAGTCGCTACTATGCTCATGATTTAGGAAGAGACATTCGTTGCACCATTAGGTGGACGTTTAGATAGTCTCCCTCCATATCTTCCTAAAGATGGGTTGATATTGTGGCGTTTATTCATGTACGATAGTATAGAAGTATCTTTTTTTATATTTAAGCCCTGTAAGGGCAACATCATTATTTTTTCAATAAAGCATAAAAAAACAAACAAAAACAATGAAAACAAAACATTTTTTATTAAACATATTTGCATGTATAGGTATGCTAACTTTACTGTCGTTAACTTCCTGTGCGCCTGAAGTAGCGGTTGATGAAATAAAAAACAAACTACATGAAGACCCTGTAAAGGCGGTATTTACCTTACAAGAGGGTACGCTGAAAGGCGGTAAGCAGTTTAGCACGTCGCTGGTATTAGGCGATTTTCAACCATCTTCTACACCTGCTCAACAAATTATTTGGCAGATAACTCCTAAAGGTGGGTGGCATGTTACAAGCAATCAAACGCATTTTAAGGTAATGAGTGTTAAGCAACATCCTCGTCTCGTATATCGTCTTTCTATTGATTATTATAACAGTAAGGGCGAGAAAATTAATCAACAATTCTTTGATGCCGGACAGGATAAGATACACCAGCATTTCTTTTCGCTGTACGAAAGTGTAACTATTATGGGGAAACAGGGCTTGAAGAGAGTAAAAGATAAGAGCAAACTGCCGTATGATTATTGTTATGTAGACCAACTAAACGGTACGGATATTGGCACTACAAATCCTATTGGATTTATTGGACTCTTGCAGATTATTCATCCAGAGGAAGCTTTTAATCTTTCTGTCGATTTGTTGCATGCCGCTCAAAGCAAGTATGATGCCAGTAACAAGCCCTCTCCTTTCTATCTTCCTTCAAAGCTTCTTACCTCTACAGGGCAGTGGGACATCAATGTAAAGTTACCTTTTGATGTAGATAATCAGGTAGCTGTTGATGCTAAAGCAACGAATAAGCCGTTGCCTTTTCATCCTAAAACGGTAGAAATAGCTATATATTCAGGACATTTGCATGGTTATCAGCACTTTCATCAAGACCCCATCTCTGCCAATAATAAGTTTATTGGTAAGTGTTTTCACTTAATTTATACCTTGAATGGCAATCGGTGGGTGGCTGATAAGAATAATCCTGCTATTGTTAACTTGTTAGGCACAAGTAGAGAATATCGGGTTTGTGCGTTCGCTTTGCGCTATTATGACGCCCAGCATCATGACATTACGGGCAAGATAGTAGAGCAGGGAGAAAGCCAACATTACCAACATTTCTTTACTGTGAGCAACATTCAGCCTGCGTATGGTGGAGTAAGCGAGAAGACAGATAACAACACAACCGACTTTTTTGATTATACTTACTGCGACACCAATCCATGGAATAAAACCAATCGATTTGATGATGCAGAATTTGTAGGCGATGATAATCCTATTGGACTAAAGGGATACTTTTGTTTCAAACGTTCACATAAGTCGTTTACTCTTAACATCCAACTCATGCGCGCCAAACACTCTAAGTTAGTTGATGGGGAAGCCTCTCCGTTTAATGCACCATCTGCCCAGCAATATAGCAAAGAAGATTGGATGCCAACTATTCATATCCCAGTAAAAACATATATGGATGTGGATGAAAAGCAATTAATTTTCCCGATAGATGACTATGCGGAGAAAATAGAAACCATTCAATGGAACGATCTTCCTGATGCTGATAAAATTAAGGTTCAATCACTTATGAAAGCCTTTGATATAAAAGATTTCCATGAAGCACTGGCAGAGTTTTATTGGATAAATAGTGGTCAATGGGAAGAAAGCGATAACGGCTTCTGGTTTTAGCCTCCAGCTTATAGATGTTTATGCAGATAATCAAACACCCCTATCCCCTCCATTTGTAATATCGGTTGAACCTTTATTTGCTCGTTTCGGTTGGTTTTCTTATCTTTGTGGCTTAAACAATTAATCAAAGAAAATGAACAAAGTAGTAGTCAACTCTTACGAAGAATTTGCTACCTATTTAGGTAAAGAATTAGGAACATCTGATTGGATACAGATAGATCAAGACCGTATTAACTTATTTGCTGATGCCACTTTAGACCATCAGTGGATACATATAGACAAGGAAAGAGCAGAGAAAGAAAGTCCTTACAAAAGTACCATTGCTCATGGATATCTTACACTGTCGCTGTTGCCTTATCTGTGGGAACAAATTATAGAGGTAAAAAATATCAAGATGCTGGTTAATTATGGTATGGATAAAATGCGCTTTGGGCAGCCTGTTATCACTGGCAACAGAGTACGAATGGCTACTAAGCTCCATGCTATCAGTAATTTGAGAGGTATCTGTAAGACAGAAATTGATTTTAAAATAGAAATAGAGGGACAACGTAAACCAGCCTTGGAAGGTATTGCCACTTTCTTATATTACTTTAAGGCTTACTAAAAGCTATAGGCTGGTTCTATAAATTACCACCGCACATAGTCATTAAATGTTTATGAAATACGTTTTGTTATCTTTTGGCTTCTTTTTATATAAAACAGGCTGCGCCTCAACAATTCAAACAAGTTTGATTGCATTCGGCTTGCTCCGTTTTTGGTTCAAAAATAAGCTCAAAATCTAACAAAGCTAATTTATAGAACCAGCCTATAATTATTACTGCTTAGTATGAACGAAAATATCGTTTTTATTTTGAAATCATGCCAAATTACATTATATTTGCAATATTATAAAAACTTTTATTTATGCGTAAGGTAATAGGTATTGGCGAAACTGTACTCGATATTATTTTTAAAGATAATCAGCCCATAGGTGCTTATCCAGGTGGTTCTACGTTTAATGCTCTTATCTCTTTGGGGCGTTCGGGTATTAACACAACGTTTATCAGTGAGATAGGAAACGACAGGGTAGGAATCATGATAAAATCTTTTTTGAAAAAAAATGGAGTAGATAATTCGCACGTCAATGTCTTTCCCGATAGCAAGTCGCCCTTATCCTTGGCTTTTCTCAATGAAGACAACAATGCCGATTATCTCTTCTACAAAGATCATCCGCATGACAAACTTGATTTTACATTACCAGATATCCAGCCAGACGATATAGTACTCTTTGGTTCGTATTATGCCGTTAATCCAGTTATCCGTCCGCAAGTGGTGGGATTATTAGAATACGCTCGAAAGCGTGGAGCTATTATCTACTATGATGTAAACTTCCGCCCTGCTCATCTCAATGATGTAATGCGTATTACGCCTAATCTATTGGAGAATTTAGAGTATGCCGACATTGTTCGTGGAAGCAGTGAAGATTTTCAAACACTCTATAAAACAACGGATGCAGCAAAGATATATCAATCAGAGATAGCCTTTTATTGTCAGCGGTTTATTTGTACACAGGGTTCTGATGATGTTAGATTGTTTGCCGAAAACAAGTGGCAGCAAGCTTATCCTGTACCACACACCATACCAATAAGTACTATTGGCGCAGGCGATAACTTTAATGCAGGATTTATCTTTGGAATTATTAAGTATGGCATTACCAACCAAATGTTTGAACAAGGTCTCTCCCAAGAACAATGGAATCAACTTGTAACTTGCGCTTTACACTTCTCTGAAGAAAGTTGCAAGAGCATACATAATTATGTTTCTCCAGAATTTGGTAAACAGATGCAAGCAGAGTTAATAGGAAAATATAACCCCTAAAATAAAAAACAAGATATGATACAAATTGCTAATAATGTTTATTATGTAGGCGTCAACGATCGTAACAAAGAATATTTTGAAGGATTATGGCCCTTGCCTAATGGTGTAACATATAATTCTTATCTTATTAACGATGATAAGGTTTGTTTGATAGATGGTGTAGAACTTGATTTCTTTACTCAGTTTATCGAAAATATAAAAGAGGTTTTAGGTGATAAGCCAATAGACTATCTTGTAGTAAACCACATGGAACCCGATCATAGTGGTTCTACCGAGCTACTAAAAAAATATTATCCAGATATAAAGGTTGTAGGTAACAAGAAAACCTTTGATATGATGTCAGGATTTTATGGGGTAAAGGAAAATACTGTAGAAGTAAAGAACGGAACGGTATTAGATTTGGGACATCATCAGCTAAAATTCTTTATGACACCTATGGTACACTGGCCCGAAACCATGATGACTTTAGATATTACCAACCATATCCTCTTCTCGGGTGATGGCTTTGGCTGTTTCGGAGCACTTAATGGTGGTGTTATTGATACCGAGTTTGATATTGAATGGGCTTGGCAAGAAATGGTTCGCTATTATAGCAACATTGTAGGTAAATATGGCACACCTGTACAAGGAGCTTTAAAGAAATTAGCTAACGAACAAATAGATTATATCTGCTCTACTCACGGGCCTGTATGGCATGAGTATGTAAAAGAGGTTATTGCCAAATACGATAAACTATCTAAGTACGAAACTAATGAAGGTATTGTTATATGCTATGGATCAATGTATGGTAATACCTTACGAGCTGCTGAAACCATTGCTCGTGCTGCAACCGAAGCTGGCATTCGAAATATTTGTATGTATGATGTAAGTAGGGTAAATCACTCTTTTATATTACGTGATATATTCCGCTATCGTGCAGTTATTGTAGGGGCTCCTACCTATAACAACACGCTATTACATGACATGGAGAAACTGTTATCCGAACTCAACAACCGTGATATTAAAAAGCATTATATAGGTTACTTTGGTAGTTATGCTTGGGCAAGCAAGGCTGTATCAATCATGGGTGATACTATTACTAATGAGTTGAAATGGGAAACGGTTGGTACTCCTGTAGAGATAAAGCAAGCTCCCAATGCAGATGTAATGAAGCAATGTCAAGCTTTAGGTAAGGCTATGGCAGAACGTCTTATCGCAGATAGGGCATAATATATATAAAAAAACCTTTTTATTTTTTTTCTCTGGTTAAGTTATCTACCACTGATAAAAAATAAAAAGGTATTTTTTTTATATCTATTTTTAGGCTGGTTCTATAAATTAGCTTTGTTAGATTTTGAGCTTATTTTTGAGGTCAAAATGCAAGAGAGTAAAGGAGTGTAGCGAGCTACACGACTGAACGAACTTACATTTTGAACCAAAAACGGAGCAAGCCGAATGCAATCAAACTTGTTTGAATTGTTGAGGCGCAGCCTGTTTTATATAAAAAGAAGCCAAAAGATAACAAAACGTATTTCATAAACATTTAATGACTATGTGCGGTGGTAATTTATAGAACCAGCCTTTAATAAAGCCAAAGGCTTGCTTATTTCCAACTTGCATTACCATCTTTCACAGTCTGTTACAGTTTGGTACCCATTCGTTCGCAAAATTGTTCTATAATTTTTAATATATCCGTAGGTAAATACTCGTATGCTTTTTCTACCAACTCATCTGGAATCTCATAATAAGCTTCCGCAATACTACCACATATAGCCGCCTTGGTATCAGTGTCGCCACCAGCACCTACAGCTAATCGAATAGCATCCTCAAAGTTATCACTCTCTAAAAAACAACGAATAGCCCATGGCACTGTTTCTTGACAAGTGGCATCAAAGTGCCTTTCGCTACCTATCTTATATATATCCGACAAAGAAGGAATATTATAACCAAAATTATGCTTTACCGCATCTTCTACTTCACTCTTTGTAATTCTGCAAGTACGTAGCCAATAAGTAAGCGTAGCTACACACTGTGCCCCTTTAATGGCCTCGCTGTGTGCATGACTTACTTCCGTACAACGCTTACTTTCTTTAAGAACATCATGGTAATTATCAAAAAGCCATGCTACAGCACTTACTCTCATAGCAGCTCCATTTCCACATGAGTTTTGAGGTAATGGGTTATCAGAGTTCAACCATTGATAAAACATATTGCCATATCCTCCCATAGGGTTAGGATAGCGATGACACCAATTGAGCAAAGCTTCTTGGTAAGAAAGGTTATTTAGTATGGCATCGGCTATAGCAACAGTACAAATCGTATCATCTGTATAACTACAATTCGATGTAAATAACTCAAAATCGTTTTTGGGTAAATTGTTACTAAATTCGTATGGAGACCCTACAATATCTCCAATAATAGCACCAATCATATTATTAGTTTTTAAGTTGTTGAGATTATAAGTTTATTAGTTTAAAGTTGTTAAGATTATTGTTTCATAAGTAAGTAATTAGTACCCCCGTTGAGAATCGAACTCAAATTTACGCTTTAGGAGAGCGTTGTTCTATCCATTGAACTACAAGGGCTGATATTTCATTACTTTGCAAAGGTAAGAATTTTTTTACACCACTCTATCATCCTTTCCTATTATTTTATGGTAGGTTCTATAAATTACCACCCTTTATAGAACCTTCCTTATTTATGTTGTGGATAGTTTACAGGGGTAAGCTTTCTACTTTTAGGTTGGTAATGATGCTGTTAAACTTGCCTGTTTGCTGCAATGGGAAGACTAAAGTACGGATGTAATACATATCACCACGCTTACCAAAATTGATTTTCTTTACATCAAGATTGCTTACTAATTTATTATTTATGTAGAGTTTAGTAGATTCTCTATCGCCTTCTATGGCAACACAAACTTGCTCGTGAGGTAAAAATTGGTAATGGAAAGTGTTGAGATAACCATCTCTGCTAAACCCTAACAATCCTGAAATGGGGTCAGACAGATAGAAAGTGGCATGATTAGAACGGAATAAAACAGTTCCTAACTCTTCTTTTTTCGCCTTTATATTGAACGAAACTCTGTAATGCCAACCTATTTCACTAATGTTGTTGCGCTTACATGGTAGTACTTTGTCTTGTTGATAAACCATTCCTGTAGGATAGCTACCAGCATAGTTAATGCCAGGAGCTTCGCTTAGCAATGCTTTTTTTTGGGTAAAATCGGTATAGCTAAAGGTTAGTTTAGCACCAGTCCACATCTTGGTAGAAAGTGTTTGCAAAGCAGGTAAGGCACGATAATGTACATCTTGCGTACTGATGCCATTGCCTACAATATCGTTCCACACTGCAAACATTCCACCTTTTATTTGTGGATGTCGTTCCTTAAACACCGCTCCATTGATATTGGCAGGAGTCCATTGGTTGTACAGATATTTGGTATTAAGATAATCGTAATAATATCCAGCCTTGGGAACAATATAAAGTTGTCCGTCGGGAATGCTCACCAAGTTATAACCAAGGCTCATCATCTCCTTAGGATTGGCATAATCTTTAGACCATGCGTACATTAATACATTCTTTACTTTGATAGGTGTTTTCCCTTTGGCATGTGTTTGTTGTCCCCATACCAATGCCTGTTTGCCAAAGCTTTCTACGTACTTAATGTATCTATCGGTAAAATATCTAAACTTTTCTACCACTGCTTGGTCTTGATTAGAATACTCATCTGTGCCAATGTGTACACGTTTTCCACGAAATACAGGATTAGAACCGCCCAGATATTCTTTTAACAAATTGTCAATAAAGGTATAGGTTTCAGTATTAAACAAGTCTAAATGGTCCATACCATATTTCTTGCTCGCTATTTCTGGTTTGTAATGTGTAAAAGCCAAAGCGTGTGCGGGGACGTCTATTTCGGGTATAATCTCTACATGCATACTATCAGCAAGTTTTTGTAGTTCTATAAATTCTTGCTTTGTATAATATCCATCTCGTGCTGTTAGTCCGGGATAAGTATCACATTGCAGTCGGAAGGCTGCTTGTGTTTTGTTCCAATCGTTATCAAAAAATTGCTTAAAACCGTTGTCATTAAGGTGAAGATGCAAGGCATTCATCTTGTAGTATGCCATAATTTTAACATACTGGCGAAGCATATCCATAGGAAAGAACTTACGCCCACAGTCTAACATAAATCCCCGAAAAGGATAATCGGGTGCATCATGAATAATACCTTTAGGTAGTTTCCCCTTATTTTGCTGGCATAATTGCAGCAAAGTACGTGTAGCCCAAAACAATCCTTGTGGCGTTGTAGCCGATAGTTGCACTTTATTATCTATGTTGATGCAGTATCCTTCTGCATTGGTATGCTTATTCTTTTTTAGCTTTAGCACCACATCTCCTGCTTTGCTCTTTCCTTGTACTACAGGAAGCTGTCTACCAAACATAAGTCGGTAATCGGCAGAGAGCTGTCGTGCTATTTGTAACAACGCAGCACTATTCCCGTTATAAACTATTTGCATTTGGTTTGTAGGCTCTAATAATCCTACCTTTCCTTGCCAAGTTTTTACTTCTGGTATAGTAAATGGTTTGCTGTTTATAGTTGTTGCATCTTCCTTTTGTGTTGTTATAGAAAGTGCCAACGCTGTGTTATTGTTACATAATAAGCAGAATAAGCAAAGGGGTAGTAATAGTTTTAAGTTCTTTTGCATAAGAAGTTTTTTTTGTTGTTTTATGAGTTTTATGAGTTATTTTTTTTTTTTGAGTTACATTGAGAGAACTCGTTGCTTTCCTAAAGTAGCCTTAATCTTTCTCGGCATTGTTCTAATATCTCTTCTATCTCCTTAACAGTAGAAGCACGTAGCATGGCAATGCGAGTTTGCTTAAAGTCAGGAATGCCTTTGAATATCGGACTAGATGCTAAGTGCCGACGAGTATGTAAGATACCCCTATATTCGTCAATGCGCTCTACATTGATATGTAGTTGTTCTTTAAGAATATCAATTTTTTTATTAATGTCGAACGATGTATCTTGTGGCTTTCCCTTAAGATAATTATTCATATCTTGGAAAATCCAAGGTTGCCCAAACGATGCACGTCCTACCATTACGCCATCTACACCATATTTCTCAAAAGCCTGCTTAGCCTCTTCGGGTGTAGTAATATCGCCATTTCCAATAATAGGAATGTGGATGCGAGGATTTTTCTTTATCTCACCAAGTAAAGTCCAGTCAGATTTTCCAGTGTACATTTGGCATCTTGTTCTGCCATGAATGGTTAATGCCTGTATACCACAATCTTGTAGTTGTTCGGCTAAGCTGGTTATGATAATATTATTTTCATCCCACCCCAATCGAGTCTTCACTGTAACGGGTATATCAACCGCCTTTACCACCTCTCGTGTTATTTGTAACATCAACGGTACGTTTCGCAACATTCCTGCACCAGCACCTTTGCCTGCTACCTTTTTTACTGGGCATCCAAAGTTAAGATCTATTACATCTGGCTTACTTTGTTCTACAATCTTTGCGGCTTCTACCATGGCATCTACATCTCTGCCATATATCTGTATACCCACGGGTCGTTCTTCATCGCTAATGGTTAATTTACCCATAGTGGCTTTAATAGAACGTACCAAGGCTTCTGCACTTACAAACTCGGTGTATACCATAGATACACCAAACCGTTTGCACAGTAATCTAAAGCCGATGTCAGTAACATCTTCCATGGGTGCTAAAAATAAAGGATACTTCCCTAAATCTATATTTCCTATTGTCATTTTTTTTGTTGATAAGTTGGTGAATTGTTGAGGCTCAGCCTGTTTCTATATAAAAAGACCCCCCAAAAAGATAACAAACTGTGTTTCATAAAATTTACTCACAACATACGGTAGTAATTTATAAAAACCAGTCTTTATAAGTTCTTAAAAAAATACCTATGTATCATAGGGAAATGCAAAATCATAGAAAAAGCTGATAGGCTTTCACCTTAGTAAGTGATACACCCCACCTGGCAATGTCTTTACCACTCCTTTCATCTCTAACGAAAAGAGCGTTGCAGTAAGATGCGAGATAGGTATATCTGCCTGAATGCTCAACATATTAATTTGTAAATCGTTTCTTTTTGTCAAAACATTCACCACCTTCAGTTCTTCTGCCGACAATTCAGGAAACAATTGGCGCTCAATACCCACTTGTTGTGCCTTTTGTAGCTTGGCATCCTCATCCCAGCCCATACACTTTATAAAGTCAGAAGCATTATTGATAAGTCCTGCTACGTTATCTCTAATTAAGTTATTACATCCCTCACTATACTGGCTGCCCACATTACCAGGAAAAGCAAAAACCTCACGATTATACGTTCTTGCCAAACTTGCAGTTATAAGTCCGCCACCATGTGCTGCACTCTCTACTACGATACATGCATCTGATATACCAGCAACAATACGATTGCGTCGAACAAAGTTTATTTTATCTGCGTTAGTTTGTGTAAGAAACTCGGTTAATAATCCTCCTTTATGTACCATTTCGTCAGCAGTTTGCTTATGTCGAGCAGGATAAAGATAATCTAACCCATGCGCTAACACCCCTACCGTAGGATAACCATTATGCAAAGCCTGCCTATGAGCAATGATGTCTACACCATAAGCTAAGCCACTTACAATGAGTAATTGTGGGCACAACTGTTTTAGTTCTGTGGTAAATCGCCTAATCAAATCCTCTCCATACATCGTATTTCGCCGTGTTCCCACTATGCAAATTACTCTGCGTTGGTTCAGATTGATGTTGCCCTTGTAAAATAACATCAGTGGAGCATCATCACACTCCTTTAACCGCTGTGGATAATTCTCATCATTCATACACAACGGCATTATCCCATGCGCCTCATCCCACTCTAATTCCACCTCTGCTCTATGCAAAGGTTCGTCTAATTGCTGTAAAGATGTAATCAGTTTGGGTGAAGCATCGGGTATTACATCTTTAATATTGTTGCGATGTTCTATCACAGCTGTTGCCGAACCCATTCTACGATAGAGTTGCAGCATACCTGTGAGATGAAAATAATTGATGTGTGTAAGCGCAATAGTGTTGATGATTTCCTGACTGTTGAGCATAATTAAAGGGTGGTTCTATAAATTAGCTTTGACAAATTGTGCAACTATTTTTTTTGAGGTCTATTTGTTTATGAGTGAAGTAGTATAGCAAGCTATACTATTGAACGAACAAGCAAATTGAACCAAAAACGGAGCAAGCCGAATGCAATCAAACTTGTTTGAATTGTTGAGGCGCAGCCTGTTTTATATAAAAAGAGCCCACAATATGATAAAACGTAAAAAGAGTGACATAAAAACTTTTATGGTGGTAGTTTATAGAACCGCCCTAAATATATTTGGCAAATGCTTTGTCGTAATCTTCGCTGTTGCCCACTTTGCCATTAACAATACACACTAAGTCGGCTTGACAAGTAAAGCATAATTTGTTATCTGCTTCTCTGTATATTTCGTGATAGAACACATATCTTATACCCTGTTTCTTCATAGCCAAACGCGATATAAAATGGTCATCACATCTCAAGGATACTTTGTATTGTAATACCATATGGGCCACTACTGCATCAACACCTTTCTCGTGTAACTTAGAAAAGCTTACACCCAGTGAGCGTAAAAACAGGTGGCGTGTATGTTCGGTGTAATGTAAGTAATTGGCATTGTTTACAATACCTTCTATGTCGCATTCGTAATCACGAACTTCCATTTTGGTTTCAAAAATATATTCCATAATAGTATATTAAAAAACTTTGAATTTTCTTTTACTTTGAACTTTATTATTTGTTGAGCAGCTTGCAAATTACGAATTGTGAATAGCCTTTAAGTACTCATATCCAATGCGGCAGCGCAAACAGTCTTTGGTGTCGCAATATTTCTTTTGCAGTTGGATAAGAGCCTGCGTATCGCCTGCATTTTCTATGTTAATGCCACATAGCTGCCAGCGTTTGATAATATGATTGCTCTCGGGCTTCAGCTCTTCCAGATAATCAAAAGCTTTTTCACACAAGTTTTCCTCACCATGCAACCTACCGTAAGCAAAGAGCATAGGTATAGCCGTGTTAATAAGAAGCACGTTAAGCGAGGCGTCTGAAAGATGCTTTTCGCTCCTCTTACTCATCGAGCCAAACACATAATGCGTTTGCCAATAAGCAGAAACTGCTGTCTTCATTGTTTCTTTTAACGCTTTAATCGACTCGCTATTGAGCAAATTTCTAATACCAAATGTGCGCAAATGGTACAACTTAGCCAACTGAGCTATACGGATGTAAGGAAAATTTTGTGGTCGAAGTCGTAAAAACTTCCATAAATGTCCGTCAATAGGCTGTAATCCAAACTTATGTTTCAAGTAGAGATATTCTGTTCTTAGTTGTTCAAAATACCCTTCTTTGCTCATGGCTGAAAGATATTTCTGTGGAACAAAGCCATCTTCCAGCAAACCTGCCTGTCCCATAAAAAATGCCTCTATCTGAAACAAATCGTCTCGGTGATGGTCTACGCTATGCAGCGGAATATTCATTGCCCATTGCTCAAACACCTCTCCATTAATGCCAAAGCCATAATTACGTGCCAATGTAACAAAGAGCGTCTGCTCCCAATCACCCTTACATAGGTTTAAGCGTTGCGTTATCTCGTTAGTTTTTTGCTCCAATCGTTCTATTTGCAATGCCGACATCCAGCTATGCAATGTTAGTTGTGGCAACTTAGCTATTACCTCATAGCAAGGCTGATGTTTATCAGCCAACAATAGTTGTGTATAATGCTGCTGCACATTCTCTGGAACTTCTAATACCAACTGTGGCAACTTACGTCCACTTTCGGTGCACACCTCTGTATCAGCACACCCCGTAACGTGCAATATTACATTATTATAATTAGCATCTTTTTGATGCTGATGCACATACCAGTCGCTCGATTTAGTATGTATCTCTACATTTCCCACCCATACGGTATCATCCAATTTTATCTTAGCATTTAAGAAGTCGGAACCCGCATTAGTGTTATACAGTCCTACATCCAGCACCTCAATCTTTTGTCCGTTTGTTGTTTCAAGCGGATGTAATGGGAAAAGGCGATGTTTCCAGCAATAATGTAATAACTGCTCCATGGTGTGATTTTTTGCAAAACTAATAAATATTTTCTATATTCTTAATGTCAAGAACCATTTTTTGATACTATGAAATCTTATTTACAGGCTGCTTCTATAAATGTCGCCCTTTTAGGGCTCATGGCACAAATGAGCCCTGTATGGGCGGTATGATATAGGATGAGCCCTGTAAGGGTGATATGTGGATGAGCCCTGTATGGACGATATGATATGCTGTAAGGGCGATATGATATGTGGATGAGCCCCATATGGGTGATATGTGGATGAGCCCTGTATGGGCGATATGGTATGCTGTAAGGGTGGTATGTGGATGAGCCCTGTAAGGGCGGCATAAAATAGGATAGGGGCTTGCCCCTATCTAAAAGAGTTATTTTCCTC